>NZ_JBBKBF010000001.1:0-143905 GCF_037892625.1 Phocaeicola sp. ICN-14070
AATTGTATAACCCTTTCAAAACATAGCACATGGAACTAAATGATTTTTTGGCTCACGTAGCCATGCGGAAACCGCTTGATACACCCGAGATCATGGAATTGCTGAACCGCATGAGTGACGAAGCCCGCCGCATCACATTCGAACTGAACGGATCGTATCACACCATGGAAGAAATCCGGGCACTGATGTCCCGGCTTTTCGGTCGGCCGGTAGACGACACTTTCCGGGTATTTCCTCCTTTTTATACGGATTTCGGGAAAAATATCCATATAGGAAAAGATGTGTTTATCAATGCCTGCTGCCATTTCCAGGACCAGGGTGGAGTGACACTGGGCGACGGTTGCCTGATTGGACACAACGTGGTTTTCGCCACACTTAATCACGACATGAATCCGGAAAAGCGTGCGGCTATGACACCGGCTCCCATCGTGCTGGGAAAACGCGTATGGGTAGGCTCTAACAGCACCATTCTGCAGGGAGTCACCATTGGCGACAATGCCATCATTGCAGCCGGAGCCGTCGTAACGAAAGACGTGCCTGCCAATACCGTAGTAGGAGGTGTACCGGCCAAATTCATACGGAACATAGAATAATCAGGTTTCTTGATAGAATGATGTAAAAAAGCAAAGAAGATAATTTGCAAGCCTTTTTTCACCTTTTATGTTTCCCGATGCAGAACCGTATATTTTCCTAGCGTAAGCCTTAGGGTTCTGCGTACAGAAACGTAAGGTTTACGGTGCTGAAACATAAAAAATCGCCTGTCTCATTGGTAAAGAGACAGGCGATTTTTATCATATAGACTTTCATGTTCAGGCAGCCAGCCAGATGTATCCCAGCGGAATCAGAATACCCGCTAAAAGCAACCATTTTCCGCGTCCTGCCAGTCCATTTTTTCCCTTGACCATGAACAATCCGGAAACGGCAAAGAATACCAGCGAAACAGCGAAAAAGTCGCCCATGAGATTCCATCCCTGAATGCGGTTATAATGCAACCGGTTGAACCAGTACACCACCGGACGTTTTTCGTGTACTTCATAATCTACACAACCGCTGGCTGCGTCATACACACCCACGCCGCCTTCCAGCATCAGGCGATGATGGCTTTCATCAATAGACAGCACCCGCTTTACAGGAGGCAAATCTTCCTGTCGGTTCCATGCCGCAAGGAGTTCTTCGGCCTGCATGCCTTTCTCCAGTTGAACGGCCGCTTCCGTGGTACGGAAAGCCGGATCCTTGCCATTCATGTGGTTCAGCAGGATGCCCGACACGGCATAAATCAGGCAGACTCCTACCATCAGGTAGCCCAAGTCACGGTGCAGCACACGAAACCAGTAGGAGAGACTCTTATTCCGCCACTTCATATTCCGTGCCGTCTATGTAGTAAATGGAATAATAGTCCTTGTTATTGGTCTTCATCCATTCACGCATGCTCTGAATGTTGTTCATCTCCGCATCGCAGGTTTCACCGTTTCCTTCTGCTTTTTCCTGCTTTTCCTTCAATTCTTCTTCCGCCTGGTCAATGTATTCCTTGGTCAGACGGTTCTCGCGAAGAATCCCTTTGATGATGACCTCTGAACCAATCAACTCACGGTTGAATCCGCCGATATTACCTTTTGCCTCCACACGTACGGAAGTCTTCTGGTCTTTTCCCATCACAAAGCAACGGCGTCCGGAATGCTTGCAGGTATGCGTGATGAATCCTTTCAGCACCACCTCCTTGTCTACATTCTTTTCTGCATCCTTCAGAATGTCTTCCACATATTTTGCCTCATTGACCGACAGAGCGGCAGTAGGCTGTTCCTGAGAGGTCTCTGATTTTTTGCCATTGTTCACACACGAAGTAGCCGTCAGCAGACAGGCCGCAGCTACGATAAAAAACAGTTTTTTCATTTTCAATTGAGTTTATAGTTATTCATATTTATTCCAAGGAAGAAATAACAGTGCGACTATCCCGGATAAGCCGGCAGCGCACACGCATAGCGCCATCAGTATCCGTCTGTACAAAGATACCTTGTTTCTGCACAAAAAGAAAGTCAGGAGGGCTAAAAAGAAGCTCACCGCCAATCCCTTTGAAGAAAGATTGCCCGCATAGAGATTTACAAAGGAACTCGTTTCGGACGAAGGTGACAAACGGAACGGGAACAGCCATTCCGAAAGCTCATCCCACAAAACGCGCTTCCGGTCCTGATGATAGAAAGAGAGCGACTGAAGCGTCACGGCATCCAATCCGTAGCAGTCCATTCCTTCCGCATCCGATACGCGTACGGTCCAGTAAAGCAGGTTTCCCAGAATGCTGATTTCGTCTTTCGTGATGTCTACCGGACGGATATCGAACGGCAGGAAGCGATAACCGCCTTCGTCCGTGCTTTCCAGTAAGCCCATTTCACCCTTCTCACCAAACAGATAGCCATAGAAACGCTTGTCGCTCGTCTCACTCATGACAAACCATCTGATGCCCAGTTGCGAACCGATACCTGTATCTTTCACGAAAGGCCGTCCGTTCACCATCTTCAGGTGGAAGAGAGCTCCTTTGCTGTCCAGACAGAAATAGCCCTCCTCATAAGGCTTTCTCACTGTAGGGTTTCCCCAATATGCTTTTACCGGAAAGTTGAACCCTTTCTTGATAAGCTCTTTGGTGAAGATTTCACTCTTCTGCCGATTTACCGAATTGGACTGCGCATCGACAAAAGTCAGTTCACGGTCCATCCGGAAGTAGTCGCCGGGAAGCGTAAGATTTCCCCGTTTGGGCATGGCTTCCAACAACACTCCCATAGCGGGTTGCGGAGAGAATACATCGACCGGACGAAAACGGAACATCACTTGTTTGCTCCGCAGGATTTTCACGTCGATGGCCTGTCCTTCCAGCGAATCGGGCAACTGACCTTCCATGGCCAGCTGGCGATAATTCAGCAACGGAAGCAGTGAATCGTATTGTGCGCGAGGGTACTCGTTGCCATGAATATCATAAAATGAATTCTTATGCTCGCGAAAGTCAATCACGCAAAGTTCCTTCAACCGGGCACTATAATACATCAGCGGATAGCTGTGCGAATCGTCGGTCATTTTCTGTACCAGTGCCGGCACCGTCCAGGAAGCCAGCAGGGTGACAGACACCAGAATGATTGAAAAAATGAGAGATTTGTATTTCATTGTTCATTGTTTTTATTGTACACCATACTTGAACCGAATGCAGGATGAGAAAGGAAAGATAAAAGAAGCTGCCAGTATCCAGCAGATTCCTGCCCCGAACTGTGAATAGGCTCCGGGATAGGAAGAAACAAACAGCATGGACAGCAGTCCCACCGATACCACAATGCATAGCATCCGCTGTTTCCACTGGGGCTCGATACAAATCCACGCAGTGAAGCCATAGCCTGCCACTGCTGCCACCATCCAGGGAAGCAACTGCTGGAGCATCATTCCTACAATTTCGGAAGGCAGGAACAGGCAAACCACAGCTGAAAGGACCAGCGAAAGCAGCAGACAAAGCAACAAGACAATACTGAAACCATACCACAGCATGGAGGCCATAATCTGTGTTTCTCCTGCCGGAAGATGGAGTGTCAGCTTCAGCCGTTTCTGCGTCATCTCGGGCACATACTGCACGACTCCCAGTGCAATTCCGGCCAGTGGCAGCAGATACATCATCCACGGGGCAACCGATGTGCCCTGAAAAAGACAGCCATACCACACATTGACCGCTTCATTCAAACGGATTTCATGGGTAAGGTCGATGTAGGTATAACCCACAGCTGCTGCCATCAGCAACAACATCACCCCAATCAGGCGGCGGGTTTTCATCCATTCTTTATAAGATAAGGCTCTGAATAAATTCATGACATTAATATTTACCTGTTAAACCAATAAATGCATCTTCCAGCGAAAGATTCTCTTCTGTAATTTCCGTGACACCCATCGCCTTCAACCGTTGTTCGACTTCGGCCTTTGGCAGAAAAGAATATACTTCCCATTTATCACCCAATGCGGAGGGATGCCAGAAGTCTTCATCGGCTTCCAGCTTAAATCCATCTCCCGGACGGGTGAAACGGTATCGCTTGAAATGGTGCATGATTTCCTTTACCGGCTTATGCAACAGCAAGCGACCATAATCCATGATCATACAATCATCTATCAGCAGTTCCATGTCCTGAATGATGTGCGAAGTGAGAAAGACGGTCTTGTTCTCTGCCGACGCATATTCCCGAAGATATTCTACAAACAGACGACGATAACCCGGGTCCAGTCCCATGGAAAAATCATCCAGAATCAGCAGTTCCGGGTCCTGGGCAAAAAGAAGTCCCAGCGCTACCTGCGAACGCTGTCCGCACGACATGGTAGAGAGTTTCTGTGAAGGAAGTACCTGCAACTTTTTCAGCAATTCATAATAGGCCTCTTTCTTCCATTTCGGGAAGAAGGCCGAATAAAATTTCTCTATCTGCGAAACCGTAAAATAGGCATGTTGCACATGCCCTTCCAATAACAGTCCCACCTTCGATTTGGTAAGCGGAGAGAGGTGTTCCATCTCCTCACCAAACAGCCTGCACACGCCCGAACGAGGCTTCAGGTAACCGTTGAGGATATTAATGATGGTGGTTTTCCCAGTGCCGTTCTTTCCCAACAGGCCCAATACCTTTCCCTGCTCCACGTCGAAACTGAGATTTTCGTAAATCAAGCGGTTTCCGTAATAATGCGTAATATTTTCACACTCTATTATTTTACTCATTGTAAAACGATTAAATGATTAGTTCTTAAAATTTTACCCCTACCTTGATGACGGGTTGCACGAAATTCTTTCCTGCCATTGTAGTTGTAAAAGCCCTGGCATACGTCACCTCGCCCCGGACATAACCGGACAAGGCAGGAGTAATTTCTCTTTCATACCCCACGGCCGCATATGGCACCAGCCGGACAGCTGTCTGATAATCGTATTCTTGCACCAGTAAGTCTGCTCTTTCTGCCGGACGTTGCTGGTCCTCCGATACACTGACATATTGTCCGTCTTCCTTCATACAGCCCCATCCGCCCTGCAAGCCCAGTCCGGCGGAAGCAGTCCATACCTGCCGGCCTTTATACCAGTTTCTGGCACCCTGAAGCCATAGCCCCATGACGTGCAGACTCTGCTTCCGGAAGAACGGATATTGCGATGCCGTCACAGAGCGGGAACGATAGTCCAGCCGCACTTCGGCCGACCAGTCTGAACGGCTCTCTTTACCTCCTGAAAGAAGTTGATACGCCAACCAGGCACGCAGCTGGTCCCTGCTCATCACTTCATTGCTACCGTAATAGACAATCTGCGATACGCCCAGTCCGTCCGTACTCTCCTTATATGAGTTTTCCCTGTTCTCCAGTGATTTCAGCGCAATGCCCAGTTCCATCGCCTGAAAAAGTCGGGACTGCTGCCAGGTAAGCTTTGCACGGTAACCCACCTCACTCCCTGTATGAGTAGAGTAGGTGATGGAAGTCGAAGAACCGCTTCCAAAGCGTCCGGAAGTCTTTCGGATGAATACCTCCTGAAACCAGTGCAGGTCTCCGCGATGATACTGTCCCTGAAAGGCTGCTTCATGCGTTTGGGTAAACAAGGGTGTCGTGTTCGAGGTATATCCACTTTCACCAAACACCTCACTGCGCCCGTAGAAACCTCCAAAACTGATGAGAGAAGTGTATTGACGGTCGGTCGTTCCATAGATTCCGAAGCCTACCGTTTCCACGTTGCGCAAATACCCATAAGAAAGTCCGACCTGCCATCCGGAAAAAAGTTCGTACGAGAAACCCGTCGACAAATGCAGGTTCATCAGGGAATTCTGATGCCGCAAGTCCTTGAACTTGGCATAGTTTTCCGTACAGTATTCCAGTTGCCCTCCCCATGAAAGGCGAGGAGTGAGGAGATAGCCTGCTTCCCCTCTAAGCATGTACCATTCATGCCGTTTCGTACCGGCTCCCGAGTCGTCCATTTCCACAATGTCAAAAGGTGTCTCTTCCGGATGCAGAAAAGCCGAACCCGACATGTGCTTGCCTTTTTCCGTGCCATATGCCATGGCACCTCCTAATACCAGCCGCGAGTTCAGCCGCCAGTAGGATTCGGTTGAGACCAATCCGCCCAGCCGGCTGTCCGACTGATCATAATTCACCAGTTTCCCGTTTCCGTAACTGCCTTCCGCCTGAAGATAGGAGATGCGTCCGCACTCCATCCCCGACAGAAAAGAAGGATTGCTTCCGGCAGAAGCCGCATACCTCCACAAGGTTTCCTGAAAGTCCGTTCGAAGAGGAGAGGAGGTCCCTGAGGGAACACTTCCCCAGGACCTGCCTCCCGCCACAAGTACAAGAAAAAAGCAAGCGATACGATAATGCTTCATGTTTAGTTTCTCAAAGAAGATTTGCTCCGCTGATGGAAGTCAGCTGTCGAATTGTTTGTATCCTGAAAAATAATTCTGGCTCCGTTTTTCAAGGAGGCCTCGGCATCTATTCCGCTGGCATCGGTTAAATTTCCTACACCGAGCGAATAGTTATAGACCAGCTTTCCTTCATTCTCCGCAAGTACTTCCGTAGCCTCTTTATCCACGTTGCGATACAAGGTATATCCCATTCCGCGGGTAAGTTCCACATAGCCTGCATCTACCGAGGGAAGAAGGCGCTTCTGGTTGCCGTCGGCTCCCTGCACGAATACTTCGATACCGTCTACCACCCACTCTGTCGGCACTTTCTTACGCGGCTGACTGGCACTTCCTCCATAAAGGTTGGTGGTGGATGCATCGTCTACAAAAGCCTGTAGGGTAGTACCTTCCGGACGGAACACAAAGAATGCCGGTCCGAACTGGCTGACAGGCCATGCATTACCCAAACCATATTTGTAAGCCTTCAAGTAATGGTCGGTAGAAATAAGTTCCGAAGGCGAAGGATAGTATTTGGCATTGTTGAAGTCCTCAATGTCATACAGGCAGTAATAGGTACTGTTGGCCAAATTTACGGACTGAGAATAAGTCTGTGTGTGGTCGATGGCCCCATTCAGTGCAATCACCAGTTCTTTTCCGGCTTCCAGCTGTACCTGCTTGTCGAAATACCAGACAGCCGTTCCGGCCGGTATCCATCCTTCTGCCGCATAAAAGAGTTCACCGTTCACATAGTCCTTATTCGACGCATGAGGGTTGTAAGGATTGACCATACCCAATGCAAAGTCGCTGATATCGAGTGTTTCCGAAGAATTGTTATACAGTACGACATACTGATCCATGGCAAACGTACCCGAACCATCGTCTTTCGGACAGCCTCCTACATACAGTTCCTTAATCAGCACGGAACCTCCTGAAGACATTTCCAGTTTGATGGTAGCCTCTACCGTTTCCTGAGTCACATTGACCGATGTATTCAGTCCATTGAAAAGATACACTTTGGCATCGGCCACCCGTTTGTCGGAAGCCGAAGCTTCATAGATACCTTGCGGCACTTCAAAAACAGCCACCCCTTCCGCATTGGTCGACTGACTGAAAGTAGTACTGCCCGACGTATTCTTCAAAGTTACACTGACTCCCTCCACTGGTTCAAATCCGCTTCCCTCGGGATACACCAGCCGAATGCTTACACTGCTCACCTGATAACCACCGTTCTCTTTCTCTTTGCACGCGCTGAAAGCCAGTATCTGGATTAAGACACAGCACGCAAATAACATCTTTTTCATCATACTCATACGTGTTTATAGTTTTAATTTAAATGATATGCCATAGTTAAAGGGAGTGACCAGCGAAGAAGCAAACAGACTTCCCTCATTACCCGTCTGCCAGTTCTTTATCTTCTGCATGCTGTAGAAGAAATTATTGGCAAAAAATGACACCGTCAGGTACTTCCCGATTTCTTTTGATACGTTCAGGTTGGCTGAGAAATAGGGGGAATATCCCTGCTTCCTGAACATATAGCCGGTGGTGCTTTTTACCACCAGTTTACTGAGTTCGTTATACAACTCCTTGTCATGTTCGGCAGCCCACAGGAACTTTTCCGTAAACGGTATACGGGTTTCCATATCTTCTCTCGATACATAATACAGCGGATACGTAGCCACGTAACTGGCTCCGTTATAAATATCCGTCTGGGTGGACGAGGGAAGATAATCGCTCTGCGAGTCGAGCACATAGCTCCGGGTTCCACCGCTGTATTCACTCAGGTTCTGCCGCGTATTCAGAAGAGTGCTCTCAAAACGCAGAGAGAAAATCATTCTGATTTTCGGCACGTGCGTCACCAGGGTCAGGTTGGTGTTCAGTCGCTGTGTCATGAATCCGTTATAGTTGCCATTGCCTCCTACATAATAACCGATGTATTTATAAGGCTGTCCGTCCGTATCGGTCAGGCTGCTGGTAGACGGTACCATCACTTCATCAATTCCTTTGTAGCGATAATACTTCCCGTCTATGCGGATGGAGGTATTGATTGCCTTTATCCGGTCAAAATCAAGCACCCATTCCAGTCCCATCCGTGAAGAGGAAGAACCATTCACATTCATGACGGCCGACTGGAAATCATGAATCTCCTTATAGGCAAGCGTCTGAGAGGTAAGTATCCCGTTCTTGTCGGACACGGTCACGACTCCTGTTGTACGATCAATGCTATACACCCTGTCGGCTGAAGGTATCAGGCAATCATTGAGCGCGCTTTGGTCGGTCAACTTATAATCAAACGGAGTATAGATACGCGTACTGGTATAAGGCTGTGACAGGGTGTTGTAGAAGAACGACAACGAAATCCGTACCCCCTTCAGACGAATGTCCATTCCGGCTTCCCGCATAAGGCTGTACTGCCACTGCAACTCCGGATTATAGACAGGAAGCACAGGATGGGTGTGATAAGCATAATAGGTTGTTCCGTCGGCCATTGCTCCAGGGGCAAATGCCAGACGGTCTACATACGTTTCCCGGGGATACAGCATCTCGAACGAAGGAAGTTTCACCGCCTTTCCCCATCCGGCACGAAGGGTCGCTCCTCGAAAGAAACCATGCTCTTTTTCGCCAAATGAATACTTGGCACTGACACGGGGAGACAGACTGGATACGGTGCCATACACCGTGCCCGGGATGAAAGTCATGTCACTTCGGAGTCCTCCTTTAAGCAGCAACTGCGAATGACGGAAAGGCAGGGTTATCTCTTCTTCTGCATACGCAGCCAGATTGTGCATGAAAGGCAACTCATCGTAACGGTATTCCCTCCAGGTAGGAGCTACCGACATGTCTTCATAATACGTTCCCTTACCCAGGTTGCCTTCTCCTTTCATATCTGCTCCTGCCAGCAGGTTGCTGGTTACGCCTCCGATTTTATGGCTCCAGCGTGCTTTCAGGTAGGCAGTGTAATTTATGGGACGACTATCGTTGAATGACGTTACATACCAATAGCCGGTAGGCAACAAAATAATAGGTGAGGAGGGATCCTCTTCATATTTGGAAGCCACAAAATACCCTTCTTCGATAGTATGCAGTGCAGGCTGGACGGACGAAGCCGACTGGTTTTTCTTTTCTTCCACCCGGTTGTCGGCGTACGAGAAGGTCACTCCTCCACGCAAATTGGATAACCAGGGCGAATTCAGCATATAGTTAAACGAGAGACTGCTCCATAACGCATTGTCCCGACTCTTGGTATAAGTCTCCTTGAAGGCATCCGGATCGGCCTTGGTATTATTACCTCCCACATTACCGTTCAGACTGAAATCGACAGACAAGGTTTTTCCGGTCTTTGTATGCAGGCTGTTAGAGTATCTCACGCCAAACGCATTGCGTACATACGAGGTGTAGGGCGATGCAATGTCTGACACAGAACGAACCCGTTCATAGGACAGGTTCAGTACGCCAGCTTTTGCCCCCAGTTCCACTCCTTTACTTACGGCATACGACTGGGTGGTAGGACGCACAGCCACATCGACAATCAGCGGACTTTTTCCTTTGCGTGTCACAATTTTTACCACTCCGTTGGTCAGGTCACCATATTCCACAGAAGGTACACCGGTGATAACTTCAATCCGTTCTACATTGCTGTTGCCAATATTACGGGTATCCGTTCCGGAAGTAGAAGCGGCCGTAGCATTACCCGACAGGCGCACCCCGTCCATCTCAACTACGGTTCCAAAATCAGGATTCCCCATTTCAGTGCTTTCTCCTCTCAACGTGATTACCTGAGCGGAAGAAGTCAGTCCCTTGAACTTGCTGGTCTGTTCTCCGGGCAAAAGACTTAACGCATCAGACACGCTGACACTCTGCAAATGGTCCAGTGCCGTACGGCCCAGCGTGTATGCTGTAGTAGCATCTGCGGTTTTTCTTTCTGCCGTGACAGTCACTTCGTTCAGGGCCAAAGTCTGTTCGGAAAGATATACCACGATGTTTTCCTTATCCTTTCTGACGTCCAGCTGTAATTTATATTCAGAATAGCCCAGACAACGCACCAGCACCTCATGCTTTCCTTCTGCCAAATGCTGAATGACGAACTTTCCTTGCGAATCGGTCATGGTACCGATACCACTTCCTTCAATCCACAAAGTCGCAAACTCCACCGGTACTTTCGACTTGGCATCGAGCACGGTTCCTGCTACCTTATACGACTGCCCCCAGGCAGTCAGACTGGCACTTGCGAAAAAGGCTAAAACGATTGTTTTCATATCCTGATGATTTCAGGCGCAAAGGTATCCTTATTGGCAAGCTGTGTCAATCGCCAAAATTAGGTAATGTGAGGTCTCTTTCTCATCATATATAGGTACTCCGGAATCTGATGCATAAAGTAGGAGGATACTAAAAAAGGCTCTGAAAATCTATCGATTTTCAGAGCCTTTTCTCATTTTGCCTCACGGCTTCGGTACACCCTCAGGGATTCGAACCCTGGACCCACTGATTAAGAGTCAGTTGCTCTACCAACTGAGCTAAGAGTGCATCCACTATAATTGTCAAACTTTCCGAAATTTTGTACACCCTCAGGGATTCGAACCCTGGACCCACTGATTAAGAGTCAGTTGCTCTACCAACTGAGCTAAGAGTGCATCACTATTTTCATTTGCGAGTGCAAAGGTATATTTTTTACACGAAACAGCCAAACGTTTTCGAAATTTATTTTACAATATTTTTTCAATTCTTTTCTGAATGGCTGGTTATTAGTCACATAAAAAAGGTCGGCACTAAGAATTTGACATGCCGACCTTTCGTTTTTATGGATGAATATGAGATTTATTTCTCAAATTAGAAACGGTAACCTACGCCGATAGAGAAGGTCATGTTCTTAGGTTTGTCACCATCATATCCGTCAGGATAATCAAACGGAGAAATGAAACCATTCTGACCAGTCAAGTTAACCAAATAGTGGTCACCAATTTCAAGACCGATACCATACTGGATACCTAAATCAAAACGGCTGTATTCTGCATCCTCTCCATCTTCTCCTTTGAACAATTTGTAATCGCCACCTTCATCGAATTTACATTTACCACCTAATCCAAATGCCAAATACGGACCTGCATTGATAACAAATTTTGTATTATCGCTGATATTGAATTTGTAAGCAGCCAAAATAGGAATATCCAAATAGATTGGTCTCACTTTGGCATAATCCTTAACTTTATAACCTTTAGAAGAAATCATCAATCCAGACTGCAAAGACCAGTTTTCACTGAATCCATAGTCCATACCTACTCCCAATTGGAAACCTGGCAATGCTTTGGTATTTTCAAACTTAGTCATGTTACTGAAGTTCATGCCTACGCGTGCATCCCATTTTACCTGAGAAAAACCAGCCAATGCAAACATTCCCAATACAGCGGTCATTAAAAACTTTTTCATAATTCTCTTTTTTTAGTTTTAGGTTCCGTTCCCTTGAACCGTTTTGTTTTATTCCGGAAGCAGAGGAACCGCTTTCTCTTATAATATATAAAGAGAAAAGCCTGCTTTCGTTTGTGATTGTTTACAAATGTATAAAACTATCTCAAATTATCAAAACTTTACACAACATGAAAAAGCGTAAAAGAGTGATATTTTAGGTTATCATGCCTAAAAACGGGATTATCCGTCTGTTTTTGGAGATTAAAAAAAACGCCTTTGCGTTTACGCCAAAACACAAGTACATTTGAACTGAAACGCACTTACGTTTCAAATAAAACGCAAGTACATTTAAAACAAAACGCCTTTGCGTTTTGAATCAAACGTAAAGGCGTTTTTAAAGAGTACTTAAAGCTCCTTCAAGATGTCATAAAATCAGAATTAGAATCCCATATTTTTGCATTTTCCACTGACTTTCTGAATATCCAGGCGGATAATCTCCGTGCGATGAAAAGACTTGTTGGCATATTCGATGCCCTGCATCTTATGCTCCGGACAGTATTTCGAAATCAGCAGGGAGAGGGCAGACATCCGCTCGGCTTCGTGCAAGCTATGGTGTGCCGTACATTGCAGTACAATGCTTTCATACCCCGTAGTAAACTTGTCCGGGATAACTTTACTGCGACCGGTGACACAGAAAGACACGTTGGGACAGGCGTCAATGCAGCGCAATTTACGTCCCACCGGTGCACAATGGATGTAAATGGAGTTGCCACGGTCCCACACATAGTTTATTGGGATGCCGTATGCGCCGTCTCCCTCTTCAGTACGCATAGAAAGGATACCGAATTCACCTTCCTTTAATATTTCAAATGCACGTGCTTCATCGAGCAGACGATCTTGCCGGCGCACGTCTTGATTCGTATATTCCATAATGATAGTGCTTATTGGTTGGCCAGTTCATAGATTTCACGGGTAGCCTGTGCATCCAGACGGACATAGCTGCCCACGTATTCACCCTTGTTTTCATGCAGTTTTTTTACCAGCAGGTCGATGTCTGGATGCTCAATACCCAGTTCCTTGAAGGTGACAGGCATACCGATGGCGTGGAAGAAGGATTTCAGACGGGCTACACCTTCCAGCGCCATAGCCTTCTTGTCGTCCGATTCGGGCACATCCCACACACGATGAGCATATTGTGCTACCTTACCCACGTTATGGCTGGCCATGTAGGTTAACCAGGCAGGGAAAATAACAGCTAGTCCGGCTCCGTGCGTCACGTCGTATACGGCACTCACTTCGTGTTCCATAAAGTGAGAAGCCCAGTCCTCCACGGCTCCCACGCCGCACGTACCGTTGTGTGCGATGGTACCTGCCCACATCAGGTTGGCACGGGCTCCGTAATTTTCCGGCTCCTTCATTACCCGAAGGGCTTCCGTGATAATGGCCTTGAGTGTTCCCTCACACATACGGTCGGGCACCTCCTGATCTTCTGTATTGGTGAAATAGCGTTCCATGATGTGTGCCATCATGTCGGTCACCCCGCAAGCTGTCTGCCAGGCGGGAAGGGTATAGGTCAGTTCCGGGTTCATCACAGCAAACGTAGGACGCAACAATCCGTGCGTGCGGACACTCAGTTTCTTCAGTCCGTCCAGTTTCGTGATGACCGTATTACCGGAGCCTTCACTTCCAGCCGCAGGAATAGTAAGCACCACACCTAGTGGAATGGCTTTTTCAGGCACTACCTTATTTATATAGAAATCCCAGAAATCGCCTTCGTAAGGGATGCCCATTGCAATGGCTTTGGCTGTATCGATAACCGAACCGCCTCCCACCGGAAGCAGAAAGTCGATTCCTTCGCGACGTCCCAGCTCAATACCTTCGTACACTTTCGGATCGGTGGGGTTGGGTTGGATACCTCCCAGTTCCACATGAGCAATGCCTGCTTCGTCGAGGTATTTTTTTACTTTATCGAGTAGTCCGCTGCGCACTACGGAACCTCCTCCGTATACAATCATCACTTTCGTACCTTTATATTTCTTCACCAGCTCGGCGGTCTGGCTTTCCGTTCCTTTTCCGAATACGAATTCGGTAGGACTGTAAAAAGCGAAGTTATTCATATCTATTATAAATTATAGGGTTTACATGTAGTACGACAAAGTTAAAGAATTTCTTTGTATCTTTGCGCCACAATAAAAAAATTGAACCTATGAAATCAGATATTGAAATAGCTCGCAGTATTGAGCTGACAAAAATCAAGCAGATTGCCCGCGAGTATGGTATTCCCGTAGAAGAAATCTCTAACTACGGACGCTACATTGCCAAAGTTCCCGAAACATTGATCGATGAAGAAAAGGTGAAAAAGAGTAACCTGATTCTGGTAACGGCCATCACACCGACCAAAGCCGGTATCGGAAAGACTACCGTATCCATCGGTCTGGCACTGGGACTGAACAAAATCGGAAAGAAAGCCTTCTGTGCCTTGCGCGAACCGTCACTTGGTCCTTGTTTCGGTATGAAGGGTGGAGCTGCCGGAGGTGGTTATGCACAGGTGCTCCCGATGGACAAAATCAACCTGCACTTTACAGGTGACTTCCATGCCATCACTTCGGCTCACAACATGATTACGGCCTTGCTCGACAACTATATGTACCAGAACAAAGACAATGGCTTTGCCATGAAAGAAGTGCTCTGGAACCGTGTGCTCGACGTAAACGACCGTGGCTTGCGCTACATCGTGACCGGACTGGGCGGAAAGACCAATGGTATCACTCGTGAATCGGGATTCGACATCACACCGGCATCGGAAATCATGGCTATCCTCTGTCTGGCAAGAGATGAAAACGATTTGCGCCGCCGCATCGAAAACATTCTGTTAGGATTCACCATCGACAACAAGCCTTTCACAGTAAAAGACTTAGGAGTAGCCGGAGCGATTACGGTATTGCTGAAAGATGCCTTGTCGCCTAACCTGGTACAGACTACGGAACATACACCGGCCTTCGTACACGGTGGTCCGTTTGCCAACATCGCACACGGATGTAACTCGGTACTGGCTACCAAACTGGCAATGACCTTCGGTGACTATGTAGTGACAGAAGCCGGATTCGGTGCCGACCTGGGTGCAGAGAAGTTTTACAACATCAAATGCCGCAAAGCCGGACTTCAGCCGAAACTGACCATCATCGTGGCTACAGCTCAGGGATTAAAGATGCACGGCGGGGTAGATGTAGACAAAATCAAGGAACCGAACATGGACGGCCTGAAGGAAGGTGTGAAGAACCTCGACAAGCACATCGAGAACCTCCAGTCATTCGGACAGACCGTAGTCGTAGCTTTCAACCGTTATGCTAACGATACCGATGAGGAACTTGACTTCGTACGTCAGCACTGTGAAGAAATGGGCGTGGGCTTTGCCATCAACAACGCGTTTATGGAAGGCGGAGACGGTGCCATCGAATTGGCTAATCTAGTAGTAAACACCATCGAAAACAATCCGTCACAGCCGTTGACCTTCACTTACGACGAAACTGATTCAGTGGAAGAGAAAGTTACCAAGATTGCCTGCGAATTGTATGGTGCCAAACAAGTGCTGTTCGGCCCGGCTGCCCGCAAGAAGATTCAGATGATAAAAGAGCTGGGATACAACAACTTCCCTGTCTGCATTGCCAAGACACAGTATTCATTCTCTACCGACCCGAAACTCTACGGAGTGGCTTCCGGCTTCAACTTTGCCGTGCGCGATATCGTCATCAATGCGGGTGCAGAAATGCTGGTAGTAGTGGCTGGTGAAATGATGCGTATGCCGGGATTGCCGAAAGAGCCGCAGGCATTGCACATTGACATTGTGAACGGAGAAATAGAAGGATTGTCATAAGCAGATGAAGCCACAGTTTCTTGTCGGAGCCATGATGCCCGGAAGCGGGCAGACCCTCGTTGCCTTGGGACTGATGCGTGCGTTGCGTCAACGCAACCTGCGTGTGCAGTCTTTCAAATGCGGACCCGAACTGGCAGACCTTCGCTATCATGCGCTGGCTGCCGACCGTGAACCGGTAAGCCTGGACACCTGGCTGAGCTCACGCAGTCACCTGCAAGCCGTCTACAATCGTTATGGAGAGAAGGCTGACGTGTGCGTGGTAGAAGGACGGGCAGGTTTGTTCGACGGATTCCGGAAAACGCAGGGAAGCAGCGCCGAAATGGCCCGACTGATGAAGATACCTGTGGTGATAGTGGTGAGTGCACGCAATGCAGGCTACTCCATCGCTGCCATGCTGTATGGCTTTAAACATTTCAATACAGAACTGAAAATAGCCGGAGTGATTTTCAATCAGGTCACTTCGGCTGCACAATACGGTTTCCTGCGCGAAACCTGTGCCGAGGCCGGGGTGGAATGCTTGGGCTATCTCCCTTATCTGGAGGAAACAGGCCTTCCACCTCGTCATCAGGCACTGACACTTCCTGCAAGGAAGAGCCTTGACCTGCTTCTCAATCAAGTGGCGGAACAACTGGCACAGCATGTAGACATTGACAAACTGCTGAACCTTTCCACCCGTATTTTCCCTTGTACCTATTCGCTTCCTTACATTTCCGAAACAGAAACGGATATGTGGACCGGCAAGCGCAAACAGCGAATCGCATTGGCTTCCGATCCGGCTTTTCCTTTCGTGTATCGCCAGAGCACAGACAAGACAAAAGGAGACATCACACGTTTCAGTCCGGTATATGGCAGTGAACTTCCCGAAGCGGACATTGTATATCTGCCCGGAGGTTATCCGGAATTGTTTGCCCGTCAGCTGCATCGCCGGAAACGCCTGATGGAGCAGTTACGCGAATACGTAGAGAAAGGAGGAAAACTGCTGGCAGAAGGAGGAGGAATGGCCTTGTTGGGGCAGACACTAACCGCACGTCCCGGAGGTACAGCCTACGAAATGGCGGGAATTCTGCCTTATTCAGTCATTGCGAAAGACAATCGCCCGTGCAGCGGATACCGTCAAACACATTATCACGACTTATGTCTGAAAGGATATGAGTACCGTTACTTTGACATTGTTCCTTCGGAAGAAGCAGCTTCACTGCAAACACCAGTCTGTAATTTAAAAGGAGGAGAAGTATCGGGGTCATTTTTCTTCCGCTATAAAAACTGTATAGCCACCTCCGTACATCACTATTGGGGAGAAACCGGGTTGTATAAGCTCTGGGAATAGCTGGAGAAGGGAATTTTTCTATTTTCCACACGAAAAAAATCGGAGAAAACAGACGATTCTAAAAAATAAATTCTATATTTGCATCACCAAAGTCGCGGCAGTAGCTCAGTTGGTAGAGCATCAGCTTCCCAAGCTGAGGGTCACGGGTTCGAGTCCCGCTTGCCGCTCCTCAGTGTTTAAAGGCTAATATTCTGATAATTAAGGGTGTTAGCCTTTACTTTTTATATTCGTTCATCTGTAGAGATACAAGAAAGTTGCTTGTCCGGCATTTTTTATTTTCCCAAAATGAATCATAAAGAAAAGCAGGAAGAAACCCCACTCATGGATTTTCTCCCTGCTTTTCTTTATGTAAATGCTATATTCTTTTAAGAATTCATACTCATCAGGAACTCTTCGTTGTCTTTTGTCTTCTCCAGACGATCTTTCACGAAATCCATTGCTTCGATAGGATTCATGTCCGACAAGTATTTACGGAGAATCCACATGCGGTCAAGTGTAGTCTTGTCAAGCAGCAAGTCGTCGCGACGAGTACTTGAAGCCACGATGTTGACAGCCGGGAAGATACGCTTGTTGCTCAGGTTGCGATCCAGCTGCAACTCCATGTTACCTGTTCCCTTGAATTCTTCGAAGATAACTTCGTCCATCTTAGAACCTGTATCAATCAAAGCAGTAGCTACGATTGTCAGTGAACCGCCACCTTCAATGTTACGTGCCGCACCGAAGAAGCGTTTAGGCTTGTGCAACGCATTGGCATCCACACCACCGGAAAGTACCTTACCAGATGCCGGAGAAACCGTATTGTATGCACGAGCCAGACGAGTGATAGAGTCCAGGAAAATTACAACGTCGTGTCCGCATTCTACCATGCGCTTTGCTTTTTCCAGCACAATGCCGGCTATCTTCACGTGACGTTCTGCCGGTTCATCGAAAGTAGAAGCGATTACTTCAGCTTTCACACTGCGAGCCATGTCGGTCACTTCTTCCGGACGTTCATCGATGAGCAGCATAATCATATACACTTCCGGATGATTGGCCGCAATAGCATTGGCGATATCTTTCATCAAGATAGTCTTACCAGTTTTAGGCTGTGCTACAATCAGTGCACGCTGTCCTTTTCCGATAGGAGCAAACAAATCAACTACACGAGCCGACAAGTTGTCATTATATCCTTTGCACAATTTGAATTTTTCATCGGGGAAGAGCGGAGTAAGGTGATCGAACGGAATGCGGTCGCGCACCAAAGCCGGATCGAGTCCGTTAATTTTAGAAACCTTTACCAGCGGGAAATATTTTTCACCTTCTTTAGGCGGACGGATAGTACCTTCTACCACGTCACCGGTTTTCAAGCCGAGCAGCTTGATCTGTGACTGTGACACATAAATGTCATCGGGTGAAGAAAGATAGTTGTAATCTGAAGAGCGGAGGAATCCATATCCGTCGGGCATGATTTCCAGTACACCGGTACCTTGAAGAATATCATCAAAATCGTAGACTTTTTCTACCGGTTTGGGAGCCGGTGCCGGAGTATTATTGGCAGGAGTTTCAGTAGAAGGAGAAGATGGCTGCTGCTCTGGCACATTCTGGTTGGCAGCAGGCTGCGGGTTGTTGTCCTTTCCCTGATTACTGTTATTATTGTTGTTATTAGGACGGTTGTTGCGATTATTCTGACGAGCCTGACGCTGCTGATTTTTCTGTTTAGGTTCTTTAGCCGGCATTACAGGCACCTCCATTTTGGTAGCCTCAAATTTACCCAGCAATTCAGAAGGTATCTCGAATTTTTCAGACGGGAGGTCTTCGATAGGAATAAAATCGTTATTATTCAAGTCGAGCGGTGGAAGTTCCATGTCGTCATCATCGATAGGAAGCGGAGCCGGTTTAGCAGTAACTTCAGCTGGTGTACTTTCAGCGGCTTCCTGCGCTTCTTTTGCCAGAGTAGATTTATTTTTGGAACCCGGCTTACGTCCACGCTTGGCTTTGGGCTTTTCTTCAGTGGCAGGAGCAGCGATAACTTCGGGCTGAACTGTTTTTTCTGCAACCGGTGCCACGATTTCCTCTTTTTCCGTCGGTGCAGGAATTTCCTTGAACAAAGGAGTCGGTGCAGGAAGGGCAGGAGTATTGGCCTCCAGTTTCTGTGCCTTGTCTTTGGTTGCCGTGTATACTTTGTCCCCTTCTTTCTTTATACTGATGCGCGAGCGCTTACGTGGCTGTCCTTCCTTGCGTTCTTCGTTATTTTGCTGTGCGGCCACTTTTTTTGTCGCACCGACAATTGCCTGCTCATCCAGAATGCGATACACCAGTTCTTCTTTTTTCAGTGAATCGACTTTTTTCAGACCCAACTCTTTGGCAATCTGCTGCAATTCAGACAAATTTTTGTCGTTTAATTGAATGATATTGTACATAAATAGGTTAAATGAATTATTAATATTGGGTGTGTGAAGCATGACAAACCGTTCAGAGGTCTCTTTCCTCTTTCACACATTTGAATTATCAATGATTTTTGATTGTTTTTTATTGAATTCGGATTGGATACGAAACACGTTTCCAACTACCTTTTTGCATTATTGCGAGTACAAAAGTAAGTGTTTTTTGTTATAAACACGAATAAATGCGGACTTTTTTTACAGTTTCTGTCCCCGGATTAAAAGAATTGTGCTAAATTAGCGTTGAAAATACAATTTAATTGACACATTAATGCTTATGAAAAAAGTAATTTTTACAGAAAAGGCTCCTGCTGCCATCGGTCCTTATAGCCAGGCAGTAGAAGTAAACGGCATGGTATTCTTGTCGGGCCAGATTCCGGTAAATCCGGCTACAGGCGAAGTGGTAGAAGGTGGAATCACTGAACAGACTACTCAGGTATTCGAAAATATCAAGAATGTACTTGCAGAAGCCGGACTGACAACTGCCAATGTGGTAAAAACCACTGTGTTCCTGGCAGATATGGCACTGTTCGGTGAAATGAATGCCGTATATGCCAAGTATTTCGAAGGCGATTATCCTGCCCGTTCTGCGGTAGCTGTCAAAGCTTTACCGAAAGGAGTGCTGGTAGAAATTGAAAGTATTGCGGTAAGATAACCGTAAAGGAAGCAGGCCGTAAGGGGAATGCCTTTGTGGTCTGCTCCCAATTTGTTTAACAGGAAATTTTGTGACAATGCAACTGAACATGCGTACAATTTGGGGAGAGAACAAATGGAAACTGGCCACTTTCATACTGGCTATTCTGACAGTAACGGCTTCGGTTTTATATATTTACAGATACGAGCCTTTCTCGTCCGGACTGGAAATTACCGACGAACTAGGAGGAAATATCTTTCCGGTCACCATCCTGTCTACGGCTACGACCGATGCACAGCTGATTGTGCCGGCCGACAGTACTTATCTGGGAAATCCCAAATCGTGTATCGGTATTAAGATACGCAGTCCGCATGCCAACAGCAAACTTCACATAGAATTAGCAGAAACTCCTTTCTTTGCTCATTCGGTTTCTGAATTCATTCTGCCGGAATCAGGAAAGGAATACCTGGTTTTCCCGGATGTGATATGGAATTATCAAGCTCTGCTGGAAAATACTCAGGCCATGCCTGTTACCGTGTCCATACAGGCAAAGGTAAATAACAACCGGACATATTCGGCGGTACATACGTATTCCGTACGCAGCATCAATGAATGCCTGTTAGGCTACATTGACAGTAAAATGAAATTTCACGACACGGGCGATTTCTTTGCGGCCTATGTCAACGAAGACAACCCTAACATCAGCCAGGTGCTGCGCGAGGCACTGGATTCACGTATTGTCAACCGTTTCTGGGGATACCAGAGCAAGGATCCAAAAATCGTAGACAAGCAGGTGTATGCCTTGTGGTATGTCTTGCAGAAAAGAGGGTTCAAATACAGCTCCATCAGCAACAGCAGCCTGTCGTCCAACGTAGTCTTCACCCAGCGCGTACGTACGTTCGACGATGCCCTGCAGTCGGCACAGATTAACTGTGTGGACGGAAGCGTACTGTTTGCTTCCTTGCTGAAAGCCATCAACATCAATCCGATTCTGGTACGCGTGCCGGGCCACATGTTTGTGGGTTATTACACCGACCGTTTGCACCAGGAGATTCATTTCCTGGAAACGTCCATGATTGGCGACGTGAACCTGGATGACTTCTTCCCGGAAGAGAAACTCGACTCCACAATGGCGGGAAAATCGCAGGAAAGCGTGTCAAAATTCATGTTTGAGAAATCCAAGGAATATGCCACTCGCATTTACAACGAGCACAAGGACCTGATTCATTCGGGCAAAGTGAACTACATGTTCCTGGAGATAGACAAGGCTACCCGCGCGTATGTGCAGCCCATTGCGGCCAAATAAGACCTCAATCTCATGAAACTGATTTATCTTTATCATAGCGGCTTCGCCCTGCTGGGGGAAGGTTACACGCTTATTTTTGACTATTTTGAAGATTCCGTGTCGGCCGACAAAGGCATCGTGCACGAACAGCTTTTTTCACGTGAAGGACGGTTGTATGTGTTTTCCAGCCATGCACATGCCGACCACTTTAACCGGCAGATACTCTCCTGGAAAGCGCTTCGGCCTGACATCGTCTATCTGCTTTCGACCGACATTCCTCTTTCTGACCAAGACAAAGAAAATGGAAATTTCCATACACTGGCGAAAGGAGACACCTATCGTGACGAATATCTCACCGTGCGGGCTTTCGGCTCGACGGACATAGGCATCTCTTTTTTAGTCCAGACCCCGGAAGGAGCTACCGTATTCCATGCCGGCGACCTGAACAACTGGCACTGGATGGATGAAAGTCCGGAGGAGGAATGGAAACGTGACGAAGCTTTCTTCCTTCGTGAGCTGGAAGACATTGCCGTCTGCAAGGCGAAAATGGATATCGTGCTGTTTCCGGTCGACCCTCGTTTAGGAAAGGAATACATGCGAGGACCTTTACAATTTGTGAAACGGATAAAAACGACTATATTTGTACCGATGCACTTTGACGAAGCTTTTGAGAAGGCTTCGGCTTTTGCACCTTTGGCTGCATCGGAAGGAACTCAGGTTCTTACTCCTGTCCGTCGCGGCGAAACATTGAACTTAGACCACTATATCAACTTAAAATAAAAAGACAATGGAAATAAAAGGAAGATTTGACCACTTCAATATCAACGTAACTAATCTTGAAAAAAGTATCCAATTCTACGAAAAGGCGCTCGGACTGCATGAGTCTCACCGCAAGGAAGCGGCCGACGGTTCTTTCATCCTGGTGTACCTTACCGACGGATGCACGGGTTTCTCATTGGAACTGACCTGGCTGCGCGACCATACGGAAGCCTACGAACTGGGAGAAAACGAAAGCCATCTTTGTCTCCGCGTGGCAGGCGACTACGATGAAGTACGCAAGTTCCACAAGGAAATGGGCTGTGTATGCTTCGAGAACGAACAGATGGGACTGTATTTCATCAATGACCCGGACGATTATTGGATTGAGATTCTTCCGCTGAAATAAACCTTTATCTCTAATACTAAAAACAAAAAACGTTATGAAAAAGTACATTTCTCCGGGTTCCTGGTTTTCACTGGAATATCCCGACAACTGGTGTGAGTTTGAAGATTCGGAAGACTGCTTTCTGTTTTACAACCCTGACAAATGGACCGGGAACTTCCGTATTTCTGCCTATCGGGGCAATTCGTCAGCCTATGCCAACGAATGTCTGGAAGACGAACTGCATCAAGTACGCGGGGCCAAGAAGGTGAAAGTCGGTTCATGGGACTGTGCCTATTCTTCCGAAAGCTTTCAGGAGAATGGCGTGTGGTACACCACCCACATCTGGGTGACCGGTCGGGGAGAAATCTCCGTGGAGTGCTCGTTCACCGTGGCCAAGGGCGAGAGTCCCAAGGCTGGCGAGGCTATCGTAGCTTCCCTGAAGGTACGCAATGCATCCGACAAGCCGGTGAAGGAAGTAACTCCGGTCCGTATCCTGGAAATCAACCAGATAAATGAAAATTATGACTGGGCTGTTTCTACAGTGAAAAAACAACTGACCAAGGACTTTACCGGTACAGAAGCCGACTTGGAAAACTTGCAGAAAGTAATCGACAGCGGACGTTTTAACCCCAAACAGCGTCAGGCGTGGGAAAGCTTCGGTACGGCATTCGGCGTGATACTGATCAACGAGATGGACGGCATGGAATGGGTGACGGTCATCGACGGACAGAAAGAATTTCCGGCACTGCGTTTCCGCAATTCAAAAGTAATGGTCAACCCGATTTCCCTGATATGGGACAAGGCGAAAAGCGGACAGCCGTGCGACCTGAAAGCGGAATTCGAACGGATAAAGAACGAAGTGGAAGCGGTGATGGACTAATCCTGTCCGCATCCTATTTTTAGCAGCTACGAATTAGATTATGACTCCATATTTACAAGTAGAAAACCTGACCAAGTCGTTCGGCGACTTGGTCCTTTTTAACGGCATATCTTTCGGTATTGCAGAAGGACAGCGCATCGGACTGATAGCCAAGAACGGCTCGGGAAAAACCACCTTGCTGAATATCCTGGCCGGTAAGGAAGGCTACGATGAAGGGAAAATCACCTTCCGCCGCGATTTGCGCGTGGGCTATCTGGAACAGAGCCCGAAATATCCTGAAGAGCTGACGGTGCTCGAGGCCTGCTTTTATCACGGCAACTCTACCGTAGAGCTGATTAAGGAATATGAACGGTGTATGGAAACACCCGGCAACCCCGGCATGGACGAACTGCTGGTGCGGATGGAGCACGAAAAGGCCTGGGACTATGAACGACGTGCCAAGCAGATTCTTTCGCAACTGAAGATACGCGACTTCTCCCAGAAAATCGGACATCTGTCCGGCGGGCAGTTGAAGCGTGTGGCACTGGCCAACATCCTGATTACCGAACCGGATTTGCTGATTCTAGACGAGCCGACTAACCACCTCGACCTGGACATGACGGAATGGCTGGAAGAGTACCTGAACCGTGGTAGTCTGAGCTTGCTCATGGTGACGCACGACCGCTATTTCCTGGACCGTGTGTGCTCGGAAATCATTGAAATAGACAACCGCCAGTTGTATTCCTACAAAGGAAACTACAGCTACTACTTGGAGAAACGGCAGGAACGTATCGAAGCGACCAATGCGGAGATTGCCCGTGCCAACAACCTGTATCGCACGGAACTGGAATGGATGCGCCGTATGCCACAGGCACGCGGACACAAGGCCCGTTACCGCGAAGAAGCCTTCTATGAACTGGAGAAGGTGGCCAAGCAGCGCACGTACGACGCGAACGTGAAACTGGATGTCAAGGCTTCGTACATCGGTTCCAAGATTTTCGAGGCCGACCACCTGTGCAAGCGTTTCGGCGACCTGAAGATTCTGGATGATTTCTCCTACATCTTTGCCCGCTACGAGAAGATGGGTATCGTGGGCAACAACGGTACGGGTAAATCTACCTTCATCAAGATTCTGATGGGACTGGAAAAACCCGACAGCGGTACGCTGGACATCGGCGAAACGGTGCGTTTCGGCTACTACTCGCAGGAGGGACTTCAGTTTAACGAGCAGATGAAGGTGATTGACGTGATTACGGACATCGCCGAGGTCATTGAGCTGGGCAACGGCAAACGGCTGACGGCTTCACAGTTCCTGCAGCATTTCCTCTTCACGCCCGAAACGCAGCACAGCTATGTGTACAAGTTGAGTGGGGGAGAACGACGCCGGTTGTACCTCTGTACGGTACTGATGCGGAACCCGAACTTCCTGGTACTGGACGAGCCGACCAACGACCTGGACATCGTGACACTGCAGGTGCTGGAAGAATACCTGCATAACTTCAAGGGATGCGTCATCGTGGTGAGCCACGACCGCTACTTCATGGACAAGGTGGTAGACCATCTGCTGGTATTCAAAGGACAGGGCGACATCCGCGATTTCCCCGGCAACTATTCTGACTACCGCGACTGGAAGCTGGCCAAGGCAGAACACGAAAAGGAAGCAGCCAAGCCCAAGGAAGAAAAGACGCAGCGTGTCCGTCTGAACGACAAGCGCCGCATGACCTTCAAGGAACGGAAGGAATTCGAGCAGCTGGAAAAGGAGATTGCCGCACTGGAGGAAGAAAAGAAACAGATAGAAGAAGCCTTGTGCAGCGGTACACTCAGCGTAGACGAACTGACCGAGAAGTCCAAGCGTCTGCCTCTGCTCAACGATGAGCTGGACGAGAAGACCATGCGCTGGCTGGAACTGAGTGAAATTGAGGGATAAAAAAGCTGAAAGGACGTTTGAAATAAAACGCTTTTACGTTTAAAACAAAACGCAAAGACGTTTTACTTCAAACGTCCTTGCGTTTTATCTGAAATGCCTTTGCGTTTTCAAGCAAACGCAAAGGCATTTTTTATGTCCGTTTTTTTACTGATACAAGAAGCGCTTGATGCTCTTCTTAGCCGTCTTTTCAAATTCCTCCGGATAAAGTTTCACTTGCGTAATCTGCGAATAAGCCGGAAGTACCTTGTTCAGTTCGATGCGGTTCAGTTCCAATGCTTCCTCCAGCTGTTTCTTGTTCATTCCATGCGAGAAGGCGTCTTCATTGTCCGGATAAACCAGCGCCACAAGCTTGTTCTCTTTCAGAATCACCAGTGATTCGTTCACGTAAGGCATGTTGTTCAGGCGAGCCTCAATTTCTTCCGGATAGATATTCTGCCCGGAAGCGGTAAGCAGCATGTTCTTGCAACGGCCCTTGATGAAGATGTTTCCATCCGCATCCTTGATGGCCATGTCGCCAGTGTGCAGCCAACCGTCCTTGTCGATAGTCTGTGCAGTGGCACTTTCGTTCTTGTAATATCCCAGCATCACATTCATACCCCGGCACACCAGTTCACCCGGAATCCGTTCAGGGTCTTCCGAAATCACCTTGGTTTCCATGTTGGCCACGGTCTTTCCGCACGAAGTGTACAGGATCTCATCCCAGCGGCTGTGACAGATAAGCGGCGCACATTCGGTCATACCGTATGCGATGGTGTAGGGGAAGTTGATTTTACGCAGAAAGGCTTCTACTTCGGGGTTGAACGGGGCTCCTCCGATTACGATTTCAATAAAGTTTCCGCCGAACACCTCCATGGCCTGCTGACGAATCTGTTCCTTGATTTTATCGCTGATGATAGGCAGGTTCAGCAACAGCTTTCCGAGCTTGTTGTCCACCTTCGGGAGAATGTTCTTCTTGAAAATCTTTTCCACAATCAGCGGCACGCAGGCAATGACGCGCGGACGGATTACGGCAAACGATTCTGCAATGATTTTCGGGCTCGGCATACGGGTGAGGAACCACAGATGCGCTCCTTTGGTGATACCGTAAAGGAAGTCGAACACCAGTCCGAAGATATGTCCCAGCGGAAGCATGGATACGATGCTGTCGCCCGCTTTCAGTCCCACTTTCTGATCAATGTGTACGATGTTTGAAATAATACTGCGGTAGGGAAGCATCACCCCTTTAGAGTAACCGGTAGTACCCGAGGTGTAATTGATGACAGCCAGTTCTTCCGGTTCTTCCCGACGGTAGGAAACCTGTTCGGCACGGAAGCGGCAGGGATATTTCTTTCCGAATTCTTCGTTCAGGTGTTCGCGTGCATACGTCAGTTTCTCCGAGCGTGACACCACCAGGTCGAAATTCTTCAGCTCGATGATACCTTCCAGATTAGGCATGGCTGCTTCGTTGAACATCTCCCACACCTGATCGCCTACGAAAAGCATGCGTGCTTCCGAATGGTTAACAATGTGGTGTACGTTGTCGGCCTTGAATTCGTGAAGGATGGGCACAGCTACTGCCCCGTAAGTAACGACGCCTAGGAAGGTAGCCGTCCAGTTTGCACTGTTGCGCCCGCACAGCGCGATCTTATCCCCTTTTTTGATTCCTGCATGTTCGAACAGGATATGCATTTTCTCTATTTTTCTGGCTACGTCTTTATATTGCAGCGTAGCTCCTTTGTAGTCTGTCAGTGCATCACGGTTCCAGTTGGCGCGGATGCTTTCTTCAACAAGTTGTATAAAACTGTCTTGTATTTCCATTTCAAATTGCACAATGTTTGACACAATGTGCGCAAAATTAATAAAACTTGTCCGATTTCTTTTCATTCTTTGTCATTTTTTTGAGAGAATAGACTATTTGACAAGAATTTCTTCCGTTTGGGACAGAAGCTGATAAATGAATTTCCAGCCTTAGAATGCGGTTCTGCAGCTGCAATTCTCGATGTATCTAATTTTATTCGTATCTTTGCCGATTGAATAAAAAATAATAGCGAAAGAATGAATTTTCAGAAACTGACTCCCATTGTGAACAAACCCAATGCGTGGGCTCTGAGTCCGCTGGTGGTATTTTTATGCCTGTATCTGGTGACTTCCCTACTCATCAATGATTTTTATAAAATTCCGATTACCGTAGCTTTCATGGTGTCTTCCATTTATGCCGTAGCTACGACGAAAGGACTGAGCTTAAACGACCGCTTGTTGCAATACTCCGCAGGAGCGGCCAACAAGAACATCATGCTGATGATATGGATTTTCATCTTGGCGGGGGCCTTTGCACAGTCGGCTCAAGCCATGGGGGCTATCGATGCGACGGTAAACCTGACCTTGCGGCTGCTTCCGGGCAATCTGCTGCTGGCGGGAATATTTCTGGCATCATGCTTCATTTCCCTTTCTATCGGTACGTCGGTCGGTACCATTGTCGCACTGGTTCCTGTAGCTGCCGGTATCGCGGCCAAGACGGATGTCAGCGTGGTTTTCATGACGGCGGTAGTAGTGGGTGGTGCCTTTTTCGGCGACAACCTGTCCTTCATTTCCGATACGACCATCGCGGCTACCCGTACGCAAGGGTGCGTGATGCGCGACAAATTCCGGGTAAACTCTCTGATTGCCTTTCCGGCTGCCTTGCTCGTATTCATCTATTATATTATCTACGGAAGCCATATCGAAGTGGCACAGGATATTCCTCACGTAGACTGGATGAAAGTGATTCCATACATCATAGTGCTGGGAACTGCAGTAGCGGGCGTCAACGTTCTGCTGGTGCTGTTGCTGGGACTGATTTCTACGGGTATTGTAGGCATGGCATACGGCACGTTCGATGTGTTCGGATGGTTCGGCGCCATGGGAAAAGGTATGACGGGCATGGGAGAACTGATCATCGTAACCCTGATGGCCGGAGGTATGCTGGAACTGATACGTTTCAACGGGGGAGTGGACTATGTGCTGCACCGCCTGACACAGCACGTAAAGGGTAAACGCGGAGCTGAACTGAGTATTGCGGCCCTGGTAAGTCTGGCCAATATCTGTACGGCCAACAACACGATTGCCATTATTACCGTAGGTCCGCTGGCCAACGACATCGCCGAGCAGTTCCGGGTAGACAAGCGGAAGAGTGCCAGCATTCTGGATACGTTCTCATGCGTCATTCAGGGCATTATTCCTTACGGAGCACAGCTGTTGATTGCGGCCGAGCTTTCCGGTCTGTCGCCTATCAACATCATCGGTTATCTGTATTACCCTATGACATTGGGCGTAGTGGCCATACTGAGTATCTTGTTCCGTTATCCGCGCCGGTATTCCTGATCAGGCTATGCACCGGATTTTTTAATTTTGTCATCAAACTAAAACAGAAAAATATATGCTGATTTATAATACTACTTTTCATGTAGAGATGGGCGATGCCCGTAACTTTGTGATTTGGCTGAATGAATATTACATTCCCGAAGTGGAAAATCTGGGTGAGCTGAAGAATCCCCGTATTCTGCGTATCCTGAGCCATAAGGAGCAGGACAGTGAATGCTTCTCACTGCAGTGGGAAGTGGAAGACAGTGCTGCACTGCACCGCTGGCACGTAAAGCAGGGGGCGACACTGAATGCGGAGATGATGAAGGTGTTCAAGGATAAGGTTATCGGTTTCCCCACATTAATGGAGGTGATAAGGTGATACAGCCGGTCAAGGAAAAAATCATTCTCGGCATCGACCCGGGTACGAACATCATGGGATACGGAGTGCTGAAGGTGACAGGTGTCAAGCCGGAGGTAATGACCTTGGGTGTCATCGACCTGCGTAAATGTACCGATTCGTACCTGAAACTGAAGCATATCTACGAACGGGTACAGGGCATCATTGCTTCGTATCTTCCGGATGAGCTGGCCATCGAAGCTCCATTCTTCGGGAAGAACGTACAGTCCATGCTGAAGCTTGGACGCGCACAGGGAGTAGCCATCGTGGCCGCACTGACGCGTGATATTCCCGTAACGGAATATGCCCCGCTGAAAATCAAGATGGCCATTACCGGCAACGGGCAGGCCAGCAAGGAGCAGGTAGCCGATATGCTGAAGCGCATGCTGCACATACCCGACTCGGAAATGGGCCCTTTTATGGATGCGACGGATGCTTTAGGAGCGGCTTATTGCCATTATTTGCAGATGGGACGTCCGGAAATGCCAAAAGCTTATTCCAGCTGGAAGGATTTCATTGCCAAGAATCCGGGACGCATAAAGAAATAGGAGATTATAACCATGAATTTAAAACAGCTTGTAGTAATGTCGGCCGTGGCTGTGGCTACCGGGTGTACTTCTTCACAACAACATACCAGAACGCCGTTTGATGAATATCCGGTGTACGAGGGGGAATCGGTGGAAATGGCTTATACGCCAGCTTCAACCCGGTTCTCGCTTTGGGTTCCTTCGGCTCAGGAAGTGCGGGTGCTGCTGTATGAAAAAGGACAGGGAGGTTCTGCCTATCGTATGGTGAAAATGGAACCGGAATCTGACGGTATGTGGCAGGCTCGCGTGGACGAAGACCTGAAAGGAAAGTTCTATACGTTCAATGTCAAGATAGACAACGTGTGGCAGGGAGATACACCCGGACTCATGGCCAAGGCTGTGGGGGTGAACGGCGACCGTGCAGCCGTTATCGACTGGAAAGAGACGAATCCGGAGGGGTGGAACGAAGACAAGCGTCCGCCGCTGAAACGTTTCTCCGACATGGTGATTTATGAACTGCACCATCGTGATTTCTCTATCGATACCATCTCCGGCATCCAGAACAGAGGAAAGTTCCTGGCTTTGACGGAGGAAGGAACGCATACCTATCTGGGCGAGAAAACGGGTATTGACCATTTGAAGGAGTTGGGGGTGACACACGTACAGCTGTTGCCTTCGTTCGACTTTTCTTCGGTGGACGAAACCAAGCTCGACAAACCGCAGTACAACTGGGGATATGACCCGAAAAACTACAACGTGCCAGAAGGTTCGTATGCCACCGACCCTTATCAGCCCGAAGTGCGTATCCGCGAGTTCAAGCAGATGGTCATGGCACTTCACCGAGCAGGCATCCGGGTAGTGATGGACGTGGTGTATAATCACACGGCTATCACGAAAGGAGGCAATTTTGAACGGACTGTACCGGGTTATTTCTATCGTACGGACGAGGACGGGAAATGGGCCAACGCATCGGGTTGTGGCAATGAAACGGCCAGCGAACGACCGATGATGCGGCGTTTCATGATAGAGTCGGTCTGCTATTGGGCCAGAGAGTATCACATAGACGGATTCCGTTTTGACTTGATGGGGATTCATGACATCGAGACCATGAATGCCATCCGCAAGGCACTCGACAAGATTGACCCTACAATATGCATGTATGGAGAAGGCTGGGCAGCCGGAGAACCGCAACTGCCGGATAGTCTGCTGGCCATGAAGAAGCATGCGGCCCGGTTGCCACACATCGGCATGTTCTGCGATGAAATGCGCGACAGCCTGCGTGGCCCGTGGGGAAACGATGCCAAGGGAGCTTTTGTCATCGGACGCATGGGATATGCTGCAGGCGTGAAGTTCGGACTGGCGGGAGGAATTGCACATCCGCAACTGGTCAGCGACAAGGAGTCCACCGTTCCGGCTTTCTGGGCTGCACAACCGGAGCAGATGATCAGTTATGTGAGCTGTCACGATGACCTTTGTCTGGCCGACCGCCTGAAGGCGACGTTGCCGGGACTTTCTGCGTTAGAGATGAACGCCTTGGCCAAACTGGCCGCTACGGCAGTATTCACATCACAAGGCATTCCGTTCTGGTATGCAGGTGACGAAGTGCTACGCGACAAGCAGGGGGTAGCCAATTCGTACAAGAGCCCGGACGCAATCAATGCCATCAACTGGGGACGGAAGACTTCGCAGCGTGATTTCTTTGATTATGTGAGGGGCCTGATTGCCATGCGAAAGGCACATCCTTCTTTCCGTATGGGCGATGCGGACTTGATTGCCAAACACCTGGAGTTCTTGCCGGTACCAGCCAGCAATGTGGTGGCTTTCCGTATCAAGGGAAGTCCGGCTGGCGATTCGTGGCTGAACACGATTGTGGTGCTCAATGCCCGTACGGAACCAGTGCAGATTGACGTACCTGAGGGGCGTTATTGGATAGCCTGTCGTGACGGACGCATAGACAATGTGCTGGGACTGGGCACGCTGACCGGCAACAAACTGGTGGTAGCGCCTCGTACGGCCATGATTGTGCATCAATAAACCAAGAGAACAACTACTTAAAGAAACAAAATAAAAACAGAGAAAGACAATGCAGAATGTAATTACAATTGAGAACGGAGTGACTCGTCATCCGTTGTACCGGATGAAAGAGCCTGTGAACTTGCAGATTGCGGCAGGAGAACATGTGGCCATCGTAGGACCGAACGGCGGCGGAAAGAGTCTGCTGGTAGACACCATTACCGGACGCTATCCGTTGCTGATGAATGAAGTGAAATACGACTTCTCTCCTTCGGAATCGAAGATGGCTTGCGATAATATCAAGTACATCACTTTCCGTGACTCGTACGGGGATGCCGACGGGAACTATTATTACCAGCAGCGCTGGAATTCGCAAGATTTGGACGATACGCCTATCGTGGCCGATTTGCTTCCTCCCTGCAAGGACGAACAATTACGAAAAGCACTGTACGATTTGTTTGGCATTGAGGAGATGCTCAGCAAACATATTATTCTGCTGTCGAGCGGGGAGCTCCGCAAGTTTCAGCTGACCAAGACCCTGTTGAGTGGTCCGAGAGTACTGATTATGGACAATCCTTTCATCGGATTGGATGCGCGGACTCGGGGACTGCTGCACACATTGCTGGGAAAACTGACTGAAATGACCAACCTGCAGGTGATTTTGGTCTTGTCGAAGACAGACGATATCCCGACGTTCATTACGCACGTGATACCGGTGGAAGACCGTCATTGTGGTCTGAAAATCACTTTGCAGGAATATCTGTCACACCGTGAACCGGACCCTGCTCATGTGCTGTCTGACGAGAAACGGCAGCGGATACTGGACTTGCCGTATGCTGATAACCTGTTCCACACGGAGCATATCGTAGACTTGAACAAGGTAAGCATCCGTTACGGTGAACGGGTGATTCTGAAAGAGCTCGACTGGACGGTGAAATGCGGTGAGAAATGGGCGCTCAGCGGCGAGAACGGGGCAGGGAAGTCCACTTTGCTGGGCCTGATCTGTGCCGACAATCCGCAAAGCTATGCCTGCGATATTTCTTTGTTTGGTCGCAAACGGGGCAGCGGCGAGAGTATCTGGGAAATCAAGAAGCACATCGGTTATGTGAGTCCCGAAATGCACCGCGCTTATCTGAAGAATCTGCCGGCCATTGACATTGTGGCCAGCGGATTGCATGATTCCATCGGCCTGTATCGTAAGACACAGGAAAAAGATGTGGATGCGTGCGTGTGGTGGATGGATATCTTTGGCATTGCCGACCTGAAAGACCGTAGTTTCCTGCAACTCTCCAGCGGAGAACAGCGTATGGTGTTGTTGGCCCGTGCGTTTGTCAAAGACCCGGAACTGCTGATTCTGGACGAGCCGTTGCACGGACTGGATATGCGTAACCGCCGGCTGGTGAAGGATGTCATCGAAGCATTCTGCGCCCGGAAGGATAAAACCCTGATTATGGTAACCCACTATCAGGAGGAACTGCCCGCTACCATTACGAATTCTTTGTTCCTGAAACGTAATAAATAGAAGAAGCTGATTTTTGGTAGATGCAGATTCTTTTCTGCGAGAAAGCACATCTGTGTTTCATTTCCGGGTAGAAACCATGTTCAAGCGTTTCTCCGGGAATATGACAAATGAAATCAGATACAGAAACCCATATGAAAATGGCAAATGAAGATGACAGTGTAAAATCATCTTCATTTGCCATTTTATTTTAAAGGATATTTATTGAATTTGAAAAGTCTGTAAGCAAGAACTTACATGCTTAGTATGCGAAAGTTTTACCAACTCTGTTTGTCCTGCATCTGGCGAAGTGCTGTCCGGTAGTCTTCTACCAGCTCCTTCATCACCTCATCCACCGTCTGTAACTTGCGAAGCTGAGATGCGGCTTGTCCTATTTCCAGTTCTCCTTCGTAGAGGTCGCCTTCGAAGATTCCCTTTTTGGCCCGGCCTTTTCCCAACAAAGCCTTCAGTTCATCTACTGAGACTCCTTTCTGTTCCGCCTCCTCTATCTGCTTGTAGAAATCATTTTTAATCAGACGGGTAGGGGAAAGCTGCTTGAGTGTCAGAAGAGTATCTCCTTCATTCAATCGCAGGCAACGGTCCTTGAAATTGAAATGTGCCGAACTCTCTTCCGTCAGAGCAAAGCGGGTACCCATCTGTACTCCTTCTGCGCCTAACGCTTCGGCGGCTAAGATACCTTCACCCGAAACAATTCCTCCTGCTGCAATAAGAGGCACACTACACACCTTTTTGACGGCCGGAATCAGACAGAAAGTCGTAGTTTCCTCTCGTCCGTTGTGTCCGCCTGCTTCAAAGCCTTCTGCCACAATGGCATCTACTCCGGCTTCCTCACATTTCATGGCAAAACGGCTGGAAGATACCACGTGAGCCACCTTGATGCCTGCCTGTTGGAGCTTGGAAGTCCATGTCTTGGGATTTCCCGCAGAGGTAAACACGATTTTCACCCCTTCTTCCTGAATGATTTCCATGAGGGTTTCAATCTCCGGATACATCAGCGGCACATTGACTCCGAAGGGCTGGTCGGTAGCAGCCTTGCACTTGCGGATGTGTTCACGCAGAGTCTCCGGGTGCATGGAACCGGCCCCTAACAGCCCCAGTCCACCAGCATTGCTCACGGCTGAAGCCAGTCTCCATCCGCTACACCATACCATTCCACCTTGAATGATGGGGTAGCGGATACCGAAAAGGTGACAGACTCTGTTTTGCATATCAATCAGTTATTTTTTATATTTCTCAATCAGGTTCTTGGCTACGGTGTCACCCAGTTCTACTGCTTTTTCCAGGTTGGCCATGCCTTCCTTCTTCTTTCCCTGCTGTACCTGGCAGTAACCCAGCATACGATAGGCTGCCGCATTCTTGGCATCCAGTTCAATAGCTTTGTTCAAGGCTTTTACCGTTTCTTCCGGCTGGTTTACCCGCAAATGTACGCTTCCTTTTTCTACCCAGTATTCCACGTTCTTCGGTTCCATCTCAATAGCCTTGTTGATGTCATTGATGGCCTGCTGGTACATACGGCATTGCATTTCAACCTGCTCACGGATAAAATAGAAATCAGACGATACCTGGCCCATCATGGCGTCGTGGAACAAATTGTAGTCTACCACTGCTTCGCGGAACTGTTTGTCTTCCGCTTTCATGCGGGCACGTTCGTACAGATATGGAGCAGCTTCTTTTCCATAGGGAGGATTGTATTTAGCCACGGCACTGTCCATCAAGGCAATGGCTTCCTTCTTTGAAGCACCTTCAATCAGTTCCTTGGTCTTGGCAGCGGCATAGAAAGAAGCGGCAGAAGCTAACGGCGAGCGGTTTACTGCTTCGTAGCTGGCAAATGCTTCCGGATATTTCTTCATGGCAAAATAAATATCTCCCTGCAGCTGGTAGTACAGTCCCTGCTTGTCGTTTTCCAAGGCCGTATTGATTTCCTTCAGTGCCCGCTCCATGGTCCAGTCGCCATACGGTTTGGCTCCCTGGAGACCAAGCACATAATTATATAGCAGTTTAGAAAGGTTATAGTATGCGTCTCCCTTGTTTTCGTTCACTTCCACCATGGTTTGCAAATCTTTTTCTGCCAGTGCATAGTGTGCGTCGTCACCGTATCCTATGTAACAAACGGCACGGCGGGAATAACCTTCACTGTTTTTCGGATATTGCTGGACAAATTCGTTCAGCAGGTTCAGGTATTCTTCTTTTGACAGGTTGGAAGAAGACATATAAAGGTACACCAGTGCCTGAGACTCGTCTTCCGGCAATCCTTTTTTGATGCCGATGGTATTCAGCGTAAAGTCATTGGCAGAGAGTGCGGTGATAGACAGACTCTTTGCATAGCCTATTCCGATGGCATAGCTTGATGTACTTTCCTTGTCACTGTTCTTCTGTACCAATCCCACTACTTCTCCTTCTGCATTCATCACCGGACAGCTTACGGTCTTTTCGCCCGTTTTCATGTTCAGAGTATAATAGAAAGAGTTGTGGCTGATGGTATCGATTTTGGAGATGGTGCCGTGTGTGCCCGAAGCCGCTTTCTGTGTAGAGTAGGGAAGCACGTACACCGTTTCACTGACTGCACCCGGACGGGATGTCGGTTGCAAGGCCACAATCTTCTTATCGGCTGCTGTCTTGAACTTTACTACGTCGTACATATCGTTGGCTCCCAGAATGTATTCCACCGGCAGTTCTTTTCCATCGGCAGTCACGACTACGGCACGTTCGGCTCCTTTAAACAGGGTATAGTCGGATACGGCCGTACCGTTTTCATCAATGTAGAATCCGTTTCCGGTATTGAGAATCTGATTCTCCTTATTGTACGTGATGACAGAGAACACAGCTTTTCTGGCTTTGCTGGCCCATTTGGGAAGTTCCTGAGCCATTCCGGTCTGAAAAGCCATCCCACAGCATGTCAGCACGAGGGTAATTTTTCCTATTTTCATGGTAGTATGTATGTTTTATTGTTTTATTCTTCTCCGAATCCTCTTTGTTTCACAGCTTCATAGATGAGGATACCTGCTGCCACGGACACGTTCAGTGACTCAATGTTGCCGAACAACGGAATCTTGATCCATTCGTCGCAAAGTGCCAGGTGGTCATAAGGCACACCGGTATCTTCCGCACCCATGATGATACACGTAGGACCCTGATAATCGGCCTTGGTGTAGTCATAGTCACCCTTCTCTGTCGCTGCCACAATCTTGAATCCGCTTTCTTTTAAGAACTTGATGGTATTTGTCAGGTTGTTCTCGCGGCACACCGGAATGGTATGCAAGGCTCCGGCAGAGGTCTTGATGGCATCTGCATTGACACTGACACTGTTTTTTGACGGAATGATGATGGCATCTACACCGGCACATTCACACGTACGGGCAATGGCTCCGAAGTTACGCACATCGGTCAGGCCGTCCAGCAAGATGAGCAGCGGGTTCTTGCCCTGCTCAAACAAGAAAGGCACGATGTCTTCTGTACGCTGGTAAGTGATGGGCGAGATAAAGGCCACCACTCCCTGATGGTTCTTCTTGGTGATGCGGTTGATGCGTTCCACCGGTACGCGCTGCACGGGGATGAACGTATCTTTCAACACGGCGAAAAGCTCCTTCGACAAGTCGCTCTGGATGTCTTTCTTGATTAATACTTTGTCAATTTCTTTTCCGGCCTGGATAGCCTCGATAACGGCGCGTACGCCGAAAATCATTTCGTTCTTTTCTATCATGGTCTTGTTTGTTTCTTGTTATTGTTTAAAGCCTAACAGGGCACGGGCGTTCTGTACGGCAGCCTCTGTCAGGGTGGCACCGCTGAGCATGTGGGCAATTTCCTGCACCCGTTCTTCATCCGTCAGGCGACGGATATGACTGTTGGTTCCGGTGTCGGTATCTTCCTTGTACACCTTGTAGTGCGCAATTCCGCGTGCGGCAATCTGGGGCAGGTGAGTGATGCTGATAACCTGGCGGTTCTGGCGTCCCATGTCCTGCATTATCAGTGCCATTTTCTCTGCGATGGAGCCTGACACACCGGTATCAATTTCATCGAAGATGATGGTCGGTAGTTTGACGGCTCCGGCAATCATGGCCTTGAGTGAAAGCATGACGCGGGCAATTTCACCTCCCGAAGCGATGGAAGCCACGTTCTGCAAAGTTCCGTTCTTATTGGCTGAGAACAGGAAAGTCACGCTGTCCATCCCTTTGCTGTCGGGTTCTTTTCTGGGAGTCAGTTCCACGGCAAAACGCACGTTAGGCATACCCAGTGGGATGAGCAGGGATTCCATCTGCGATTCAATGTGCCGTGCCGACTGTGTACGAAGCGCGGTCAGCTTTTCGGCCTGACGAAGCACCTCGGCATACAATTTCTTCTTTTCACCCTCCAGTTCTGCAATCCGGTCGTCGAAAGAAGTGATGGCATTCAACTGGCTGCGATAGCTTTCCGTCTGTTCAATCAGTTCTTCTACCGACTGCACACGGTGTTTCTGCTGCAAGGAATAAATCAGGTTCAACCGTTCGTTGACAAAATCCAGACGTGCCGGATTGAATTCCACTTCTTCCTCCGCATTGTCGATTTCGCGGGAAATATCTTTCAGTTCAATGTAGCAGCTGTTCAGCCGTTCCATCCATTCCTTAGCCGGCGCATATACCTGTGTCAGGCCCTGAAGAGTCTGCATGCACTCCTTGGTCAGTGAAACCGTACCGCCTTCCTCACCGTTAATCAGCTGGCTGGCTTTATAGAGTCCAGCCTTAATGTCCTCGGCATGGCTCAGTGTCTCTGCTTCCTGTTCCAGTTCTGCCTGCTCTCCGTCTTTCAGTCCGGCTTCTTCCAACTGTTCCAGCTGAAAGCGGATATAATCTTCATCCTGACGGCTCTTTTCAGCCTGTGCGATGAAATCATCCAGTTCCTTTGCCACCTTTTTATAAGAAAGGTATACCGACTGATAAGCCGACAATGCCTGCTCGTCTTGTGCTAAAATGTCCAAAATGTTCAACTGGAAACCTTCCTTGTTCAGTAGCAGGTTTTGGTGCTGGCTGTGCACGTCAATCAGTTTTTCGCCCAGCATTTTCATCTGTGCCAGCGAAGCCGGCGTATCGTTGATGAAAGCACGGCTCTTCCCGTTGGCCGACACTTCACGGCGAAGGATACATTCGTCCGGTTCAAATTCGATGTCATTCTCCTGAAAGAACGGTTCCATGCCGTAGTTGGCAATCCGGAAAGTCGCCTCCACAATACACTTGGAAGCTCCCTTCTTGATGGATTTCACGTCGGCACGCTGTCCCAACAGGAGTCCGATAGCCCCTAAGATAATAGACTTTCCGGCACCGGTCTCACCGGTAATCACCGAAAAGCCGGACGTAAAGTCAATGTCCAGCTTATCAATCAGGGCATAGTTCTGTATAAAGATAGACTGTAGCATAACGGTTTAGGAATGAAACAGACTGGAAAGTTTATCCACAATGTCTTCGGCCACTTCCTGCTTGCGCTTTAACGGGTAGGAAACAGCTTCAGTGCGGTCTATAATCGTAATCTTGTTGGTGTCGCAACGGAAACCGGCTCCTTTGTCATTCAGCGAGTTCAACACGATGAAGTCAAAGTTCTTGCGTGCCAGCTTATCCTGGGCATGGCTTACCTCGTCGCAAGTTTCCAGTGCAAACCCCACCAGTAACTGGTCCGGACGTTTTTCCTTTCCTAAGGAAGCGGCAATGTCGCAAGTCGGTTTCAACCGCAGCACCAGGTCGTCCTTTTCCCGTTTGATTTTCTGGTCGGCCACCTGCTCCGGCGTGAAGTCCGCTACGGCTGCACACAAGATTCCTGCGTCTGCATCCTTGAAGGCATCGGCAGCTGCACGGTGCATTTCGGCCGCACTCTCCACGTCTATGCGACGAATGTTCGGATGAACCGTCTGCAGGGTAACCGGACCGCTCACCAACACCACTTCCGCTCCACGTGAAGCACAAGCCTCAGCCAGGGCATAGCCCATCTTTCCGGAAGAGTAATTGCCGATAAAGCGCACCGGGTCAATTTTCTCATAAGTAGGCCCTGCGGTAATGACGATTTTCCGTCCGGCCAGGTCTTGCTGACGGGCAAAGAACGCTTCTAATACCTCGATGATTTTCTCAGGCTCTTCCATGCGTCCTTTTCCTACCAGGTGGCTGGCCAGCTCGCCCGAAGCCGGTTCGATAATATGATTGCCATAGCTGCGCAGAATGTCGAGGTTATGCTGGGTAGAAGGATGAGCAAACATATCCAGGTCCATGGCCGGAGCCACAAACACCGGAGCCTTCATCGACAGGTAGGTCGTCACCAGCATGTTGTCGGCTACCCCGTGCGCCATCTTTCCGATGGTGGAAGCCGTAGCCGGAGCGATGACCATGGCGTCGGCCCACAATCCCAAGTCCACGTGGCTGTGCCATGTGCCGTCACGCTGTGAGAAGAACTCGCTGATGACCGGCTTGCTGGTCAGCGCCGAAAGCGTGATGGGAGTGATGAACTCCTTTCCTGCCGGCGTGATGACAATCTGCACCTCCGCACCTTTCTTAATCAGTCCGCGTGTCAGCACGGCCGCCTTGTAGGCCGCAATACTACCCGTAATACCCAGTACAATTTTTTTGCCTTGTAGTGTATTCATGCTACCTTCCGTTTACTTGACCAGCCCCGTTTCGCGCAGGCGGATTTTTGTCAATACATTCTTCGTGTTCAGTGTGAAGTCTCCGTTCATAATCCAGCCATAGTAGCCCAGATCTTTCTTGAGCACTTCCGACACCGGAATACCTTTGTATTTTCCGAAGTTGAACACTTCCACGCCGTTGTCGTCATACACGATTCTTCCGGCAAAGTCCACGTTCTTGCTGTAGCTGGAATATTCCGACAAGTAGTTGATGTCGTTCTGAAGCACGTCAGGATAATGGTCGAGCTGCGCCTTCAGCACCTCGTAGGTAGCCCGTGTATCGGCTTCTGCCGTATGCGCGTCTTCCAGATTCTTTCCGCAGTAGAACTTGTAGGCAGCCGAAAGCGTGCGCTGTTCCAGCTTGTGGTAAATCACCTGCACGTCGACAAACTTCCGCTTGGTCAGGTCGATGTCAATGCCAGCACGGAGGAATTCCTCTACCAGCACCGGCACGTCAAAGCGGTTGGAGTTAAAACCGGCAATGTCGGCCCCTTCAATGTCGCGGGCAATGTCCTTTGCCACTTCCTTGAAAGTAGGACAGTCGGCCACATCCTCGTCGTGAATGCCATGAATGGCAGTCGATGCCTCCGGAATGTGCATTTCCGGATTGATGCGCAAGGTCTTGGCCTCTTCGTTGCCGTTAGGATAAACCTTCAAGTAGCAGATTTCTACAATACGGTCTGTATTAATATTAGTGCCCGTGGTCTCCAAATCGAAGAACACGAGCGGATTTTTCAAGTTCAGTTTCATGAGTCTGTGTGTAACAAAAAAGGATTAGTCGTTCAGCATCATCGGCATCAGCAGCATCAGCAGGTCTTCGTCTTCCTCCTGTTCTTCAGGAACGATGACACCTGCGCGTGACGGGTCGGCCAGTTCGATGATGATGTTCTGTGCAGAAATGTTGTTCAGGATGTCAATCAGGAACGACGACTTGAAACCGATGCTCATCGGGTTGCCGCCATACTGACAAGCGATGGTTTCTTCGGCCGAAGTAGAGAAGTCGATGTCCTGTGCAGAAATCTTCATCTGGTTTTCCGACAAGCTCAGCTTGATCAGGCTGCTTGACTGTGAAGAGAACACAGACACACGGCGCAGGGCACTGATGAAGAGCGCACGGTCAATGATGGCACGGTGCGGGTTGTTCTGCGGAATGACAGAATTATAGTTCGGATAACGTCCCTCAATCAGACGGCAAATCATCTGATAGTTTTCGAGGGTGAACATGGCATTGCGGTCGTCAAAGCCAATCTGTACGTCGCCCTGTTCCTTCGGCAGCAGGTTCTTCAGCAGGTTGGCCGGCTTCTTCGGAAGGATGAAGGCAGCTTTTTCTGCTCCTCGTGCGGCATAGGTCTTGCAACGTACCAGCTTATGACCGTCGGAAGCCACCAGCGTAATGTCTTCCGTACTGATGTCGAAATAAATACCGTTCATCACCGGACGAAGTTCGTCGTCGGCAGTCGCAAAAAGGCTGCGGTTTACGCCGTTCATCAAGATTTCTGCTCCCATGATCACCTGTACGGCATTGCTGCCCAATGCCTGTGCCTGCGGATATTCGTCGGCATTCTGTCCCATCAGACTGTATTTTCCATTCAGGTATTCCACGGTAATTTCCATGTTGCTGGGTTCGATGTGGAAACTCAGCGGCTGTTCAGGAATCTCTTTCAATGCTTCCAGCAATGTCTTGGAAGAAACGGCAAAACGGCCGTCGCTGTCCGATTCATTCACTTCGATGGAAGTAGACAGCGTAGTGTCATTGTCCGAAGCAGTCATAAAGAGTGTACCGTCTCTCAGTTCGAAGAGGAAACAGTCCAGAATGGGTAATGAATTTCTTGAGTTGATTACTCGGCTGATAGCCTGCAAATGACTGAATAAAGCAGTACTTGAAACGATAAACTTCATAGCTGTTTTTATATTTGTTTTTGTTCTGTTTTTATTATTAAATGCATCTACGGATGCTCTAAACCAATTGCCAAAGTTACGAAAAGATTGCATACACCCCACAAAAAAAGGTCTTAAAAATTAGTTTTCTTCTATGGAAAGTCGTAATTTCGTCACCGAATTTAAAAATACTATTTATGGAATTAGCAGGAAGAGTGATTGCGGTTCTGGAACCGAAAGGCGGTACCTCGCGGAACGGCAACGAATGGAAGGTACAAGAATATGTCATCGAAACACACGACCAGTATCCGCGTCGCATGTGCTTTGATGTCTTTGGGGACGACAAAATCAAACAGTTTAATATTCAGGTGGGCGAGGAGCTGAACGTATCGTTCGACATTGATGCCCGCGAATGGCAAGGACGCTGGTTCAACAGTATCCGTGCATGGAAGGTGGAACGTGTGGGAGCCACTCCTCAGATGCCTCCGGTAGAAGCTCCATTCCCTCCGGTAAATGCAGCTCCGGCCGATTTCTCCATGACAGACGAGAAAGACGACCTGCCGTTCTAAATGAATACGGAAATTTGAATGCCTCCTTTGCTTCTGGAAAGATGAAGTGAAGGAGGTTTTTTATTGTCCGTTTTCGGCCGTGTACTTGACGGGTTGTCGGGGTTGGCAGGCATTTTTATAAAGTATATATACGCGGGGTGTGGAAAAATATAACGCTTATATTTTTCCACACCTGTATATAGGAAGTTTGAAAAACCGGTGCCAACCCCGACAACCCGTCAAGCTTTCCATTGTTCGTTTATGCTTCTATAGCTGATTAGTCTCTGTAAATCAAAGAGATATCATTTCCTCGGCATTCCTCCTATTATTGTTTGGAGGATTTGTTTAAAATCTCTCAACACGCTTTTTCTTACTGTTTTTGCATCTTTTTCACACACTTGCATGTCTGTGTGAAAAAACACACTTACGTTTTGGTTCGAATGTACTTGTGTTTGAGCTTGAACGTACTTGCGTTTTGATTCAAACGCCTTTGTGTTTCACAACAAAGGCACTTGCATTTTAGAAAAGAGCTGAGGGTCTTTTATTCTCTACAATTGGAAAGGTTTACAGAAGATTATATCTGTGTTTTTTCTAACTTTGTAGAAACCATTGAAAGTTATGAGAACAAAATTGTTGAATGCCTTATTCAGTCTACTCTTGTGTTTGGGCGGAAGCTCTTGCGTGGTGCATCGCCATGCACCCAAGCCACCACATAAGAAGGAGATTCCTCCTGGTCATGCGAAAAAAATACGTGGTAGAAAATCTGCAAAGTTCGATGCTCCCGGGCATCGTAAGCATCTTCCTCCTCAATTCTGAACTAGTAATATTTCAGAATCCAAGGGAGAATAACCAGTAAATTTTTCTTGATTAGCGGCTCATCTTTAATTCATATAGAAAAGTCGCTATAAAAACTATTCTCTTTAGTTATATTAACTATAAATATTAGTTTATGAACTAAAAAATTTAGTTCTTTGCAATAACCAATTGAAACGGAAATGAAAACACTTACTGCCAAAGAAGAAGAAATCATGGGATTTTTCTGGGAGAAAGGTCCGATGTTCGTCAAGCAGTTGCTGGAACTCTACGAAGAGCCACGACCGCACTTCAACACCCTGTCGACCATCGTAAGAGGACTGGAAGAAAAAGGCTACCTGTCGCATACAGCGTTTGGTAATACCTACCAGTATCATGCCCTAGTGTCGGAAGAGGAATTCCGACGGAAAACCCTGCGTGGGGTCATCTCCAAATATTTCAACAACTCTTTCTTAGGGGCTGTTTCCTCGCTGGTGAAAGAAGAAGACATTTCGGTGGAGGAACTCAAGGAACTGATACAGAAAGTAGAAGAGGGACGGCTATGAGAAAACGCATATTATTGGCGGCGTGGCTGTTATGTGGTCTGATGCTGCCTTCCTGGGGACAGACGGAAAGTAAAAAGAACCCGAAACTGCTGATAGACGGCTGTTTCTTCATGGAGACGCCCTCCGAACTGAATGGGGCAAAACTCAAGATGGCTGTTCTGAAGAACGAAGACGGACGGATGATGATGCTGGTGACAGGCGTCAAACTAAGCGAGAATTCAAAGAAATACGCTGTTCCTCTGTCTGAAGTGAAGGATGCAGATTATTGGCTGGAAAAAGCGAAGGGAAACGTAAAGTTTATGTCAATGATTACTCACACTTCTAAACTGGCCATGAAGGAAGGGGAGCGCATCAAACCTTTCAGCGTACAGGCTACCGACGGTACCCGCTGGACTGACCGCAATACCCTGGGACGGCCGCTGGTGCTCAACTTCTGGTACACGGGATGCGGCCCTTGCATTCGTGAGATGTCCGAACTGAGCAAATGGCTGGATGCCTGCCCGGATGTGAATTATCTGGCCGTCACCTGGAACACTCCCGAACAGATACAGAAGATTGTGGAACGTCAGGGATTCCGCTTCCGTCAGATAGCAGGCGATTCTGTGTTGTGGAAAATGTTTGGCGTACAGCAGACACCCACCACGGTTGTGCTCGATAAACAGGGAGTGGTGCGAAAGATCACTATAGGCACCAACCAGCAGAAACGTGATGAACTACTGAAAACCATCCGGCAATTATCTGCCGGGAAATAAGCGGAAGTTAGCGAAGACCTTGGTCGGTACAGAATAATATAATCGTAAACACACATAAAAGTCATGGGAACCTTTTTAGTCTATATACTCAAGTCGGCTGTCTGCCTGGCGATGTTCTATCTGTTCTATCGCCTGCTGCTCAGCAAGGAAACTTTCCATCGTTTCAACCGGATGGCTTTGCTGGGAGTAATGCTGCTCTCATGCCTGCTGCCTTTGGTAAAGGTGACGGTGGAACAGGCTTCGCCGGTAAATGCACAAGTGATGTCGATGGAAGACTTGTTGCTGATGTACCAATGGAATAGTGAAGCGGTAGTGGTAGAAGAGGGTAGTCGCCCGTTCCACTGGCAGGAAGGGCTGGTGTTAGTCTATTTTGCGGGGTTGTTTTTTGTCATCGTCCGTCACCTCTGGTCGCTGGGACGCATGCTTTATCTCATTCGTCACAGCCGGTGTGAAAGGTTGGACAATGGTATCCGCTTGGTGGTTCACCGTCGTAAACTGGCTCCTTTCAGCTGGATGCGCTACATCGTGATTTCGGAAACAGACTTGAAGGAAAGCGGACATCACATTCTGGTGCACGAAATGGCCCACATCCATTACCGTCACTCATGGGACTTGTTGCTGACCGAAGCCTGTGCCTGGTTGCAATGGTTCAATCCGGCCATCTGGCTGCTCAAGCAGGAGTTGCAGAACATCCACGAATACGAAGCCGACGAAGAAGTACTCCGTCAGGGCATCAATGCGAAAGAATATCAAATGCTATTAATAAAAAAAGCCGTTGGCGCAAGGCTCTACTCTATTGCCAACAGCTTTAATCACAGTTCACTTAAAAAACGTATCACTATGATGATTCGAAAAAAATCCAATCCGTGGGCACGTGCCAAGTACCTCTATGTACTTCCGTTGGCAGCCGTTACCGTAGCTGCTTTTGCCCGTCCTGAAATCTCTCAACCACTCGATGAGATTTCAAGTGTCAAAGTTAATGATTTATCGGCAGTTTTGGAAACGTATGCCGATAAAAATGTGTCGAATCCCGCCGAAAAGACCAAACTGAAGATGAAGGTGGTGGATAAAAAAGGAGCACCCATCATTGCAGCAACCGTACTTGTGGCGAATACGACCAACGGGACCATTACCGACGAAAACGGTAATTTCACGCTGGAAGTCGGCACCGACCAAAGCATCCAGGTGGCCTACATCGGTATGAGTACGGTTACCATGTCGGTCAAAGACTGTCTGAAGAAAGCCGACCAGACAATTGTCTTGTCTGAAAGTGAGACAAAGAAAGATGTGAAGGTGGTAGCACCTACTCCGCAAGCTGTGGTGTCGGACGACCAGACGTTTAGCGTAGTGGAGCAGATGCCGGAATATCCGGGTGGTATGCGTGCTGGTCTGGAATTTATGGCACGCAATCTCAGGTATCCTGCAAAGGCACAGGAAGCCGGTAAGCAGGGGCGTGTCATCGTGCAGTTTGTGGTAAGGAAAGACGGTTCGCTGAGCGATTTCAAGGTGCTCCGTCCGGTCGACCCGTGGCTGGATGCCGAAGCTATCCGCGTAATCAGCACCATGCCGAAATGGAAGCCGGGCATGCAGGACGGAAAGCCGGTCAGCGTGAAATTTACTCTCCCGGTGACTTTCATGCTGGAGGGAACCAACAACAAGCCGAAGGCAAGCGACAATGACGTCGTAGTAGTGGGATATGGAGTCACTCCGGCTCCTCAGAAAAGCGAAGTTCCGGCAGCAATCGTCCAGATGTTTCAGAACGGAAAGGACGGTCAGGGAAAAGAAGAAGCATTGCCGATGGTGCTGATAGACAAAACGGAGGCCTCCACCGAAACAATGAACAAGCTCGACCCTCAGTGTATTGAATCAATCACTGTATTGAAAGACGCAGATGCTACCGCAATATATGGCGAAAAAGGAAAGAATGGCGTGATTCTCATCACTACCAAAAAGAAATAAAAACACTCTCTATCTAAAAGAAACGCGCAAGGGTATTTGAAAATATCCTTGCGCGTTCTCTTTTAGTTTTCAGAGGTTTCTTTAAAGTGTGACACCATTCTTAAAAATGGCAATCTCACGGTAGTTCTTCTTCTCATTGTTCACAGGCTCTCCGCTGGCCACCTGAATCACATAATCAATGAAACGGCGACAGGTAGTTTCCATCGGTTCGTCTTCTACGATGACACCGGCATTGAAGTCAATCCATCCGGGCTTGTGCGCCGCCAGGTTAGAGTTGGTAGAAATCTTCATGGTAGGTACGAAGGTACCGAATGGCGTACCGCGTCCTGTAGTGAACAACACGATGTGGCAGCCGGAAGAGGCGAGGGCCGTAGCAGCTACAAGGTCATTGCCCGGAGCCGAGAGCAGGTTCAAGCCTTTTGTCTGCAAGCGTTCTCCGTAAGCCATCACACCCGATACGTAACTCTTTCCGCATTTCTGTGTGCAACCCAGTGCTTTTTCTTCCAGTGTAGAGATACCTCCGGCCTTATTACCCGGCGAAGGATTCTCGCCCACGGGCTCTCCATGTGAAAGAAAGTATTCCTTGAAATCATTAATCAGACTCACCGTCTGGTTGAACAGTTCCGTAGTACGGCAACGGTTCATCAGGATGGTTTCTGCCCCGAACATTTCGGGAACCTCAGTCAGTACCGAAGTTCCTCCCTGCGCAATCAGGTAGTCGGAGAACATGCCCAGCAGCGGATTGGCCGTAATGCCCGAGAAGCCGTCGGAGCCACCACATTTCAGTCCCACACGCAACTCAGAGAGGGGCACATCGGTACGCTCGTCCTGACAGCACTTGGCATACAGTTCACGCAAGATGCGCATACCTTCTTCGTATTCATCGTCTACCTTCTGTGCTACCATGAAGCGGATACGGTCTTCGTCATACATACCGACAAATTCACGGAACACATCGGGCTGGTTATTCTCACATCCTAATCCTACTACCAGCACGGCTCCGGCATTGGGATGAAGCACCATGTCGCGCAGAATCTTCTTCGTATTCTCATGGTCTTCACCCAACTGCGAACAGCCGTAGTTATGCGGGAAAGCCACAATGGCATCCACTCCCTTTCCTCCGTCCGTCTCGCGGCGAAGGCCCTCGGCCAACTGGTTCACGATACCGTTCACACAGCCCACGGTCGGGATAATCCAGATTTCGTTACGCACGCCGATGTCTCCGTTCCGACGGCGATATCCCTTGAACGTGCGGTGTTCCACCGGAATGTCCGTGTGCACCTCCACAGGCTGGTAAGTATAATCCAGCAGTCCTGCCAGATTAGTCTTAATTTCTTTCTCGCTCACCCATGTACCTTCGGGCACATCGGTAGTAACATGACCGATAGGGTAGCCGTATTTAATGATATTCTCTCCGGCCTGGAAATTCTTCAGCGTCACCTTGTGGCCGGCAGGCACATCCGTGCGCAGGGTAATCACCCGTCCGTCTGCCTCGATGGTTTCTCCTGTATGAAGGGGAGAAATAGCCACCGCCACGTTATCAGCCGGGTTGATTCTCAAATAAGTTGTTTTCATATTAATAGTGATGTAATCAGGTTATTCGTTGACATGTGCATCGAAATAGAAATCGATGTTTTCCGTCGTAATCAGGTTGATGGGCATGTAGTTGCAGTCCTTCACCTTCTTGCGCAGAATCAGGTGGTTGCACAGACATTCAATGCTGTTGTATCCCTGCACGGTAGGCTGCTGAGCTATGACAAAGTCAATGCTTCCAGCTTTCAGGCAAGCCACGTTGCGACGCAGCAGGTCGTAGCCCATAAGGTGGAAGTCCGTACGTCCGTGACGCTGCATATACTCACCGATGATATACGCCTTCGAGTTGAAGGTGATACCGCACTTCACGTTCGGATGCGCCGCAAAGAAATCATCCAGCAACGAAGCATCTTCACCCGGCTGTTTGGCATAGAGGTTCAGTTCCCACATTTTCAGTTCCGGACAGTGCTCCTTCATATATTCATAGAAACCCTCTTCACGATGGAGCTGCTGGTTCGAACCCAGACGTCCTTCGTTTATCTGACGGAAGAGGACAATCTCCGGCTCGCCTTTTGCCAGCAGACGCAACATGCGGGCGGCAAAGTATCCGCTCCGCTGGGCATGCTGTCCGTAGAAAGCCAGCGGTTCCAGTCGGGCAATATTCGAATCAATAAACACATACGGAATGCCGGCTTCACGCAGCAGGTTGACAAACTGCTCCGTTTCTTCTTCCACGGTAGGCGAAAGGATAACTCCGTCGGGCTGTGCGTCCAGAATGCGCATACCACTTTCTATAAAGGCGCCCGACTCATACTGGTCATAATAATAATCCGACAGAGAAACATTGAAATCGGAAAAGCGGGTGATGGCCTGTTGCATGCCGCGCTCCACATCTTTCCAATAGTCCCCCTCATTGTGCGAAGGAAGCAGATAGGCAAATCTGTATTTCTTGTTCGAAGCCAGCGCACTGGCATACATGTTGGGCTGATAGTTCAGCTTCTTCAATATTTCTTCCACTTTAATGCGGCTGGATTCGGACACACCGCTCCGGGAGTGAAGTACACGGTCTACTGTTCCCACCGATACTCCGGCCATCTGGGCGATGTCCTTGATTCGGATTCTATCTTGCTGTTTCTCCATGCGTTCTTACCTTATTATATTGTACAATCTGTGCATTCAGTAAAAAATCAATTTTTTCGATACAAATATATAACTTATTTTGGTTTTTAAAAAATAAACCGTACCTTTGTGTGCGTACACAAAATAGATATTTCAAAAGCAACCGATGAAAGAATCGTTTTTGTGATACGAGTTAAGAACTACATTATTAATCACATAAGTATAAAAATATCTGGCAATGGGAAAAATTGTTACTTTAGGCGAAATCATGTTGAGATTGTCTACACCGGGCAATACTCGTTTTGTTCAATCAGACAGCTTTGACGTAGTTTACGGTGGAGGTGAAGCAAACGTAGCTGTGAGCTGTGCCAACTATGGTCATGAAGCATACTTCGTAACCAAATTGCCGAAACACGAAATCGGACAGTCAGCTGTAAACGCATTGCGCAAATACGGTGTGAAGACTGACTACATCGCCCGTGGTGGTGACCGCGTAGGTATCTATTACCTGGAAACAGGTGCTTCTATGCGTCCTAGCAAGGTTATCTACGACCGCGCTCACTCTGCCATCGCTGAAGCTGATTCTTGCGACTTCGACTTTGATGCTATCATGGAAGGTGCTGACTGGTTCCACTGGTCTGGTATTACTCCGGCTATCTCTGACAAGGCTGCTGAACTGACTAAATTGGCTTGTGAAGCTGCAAAACGTCACGGAGTAACAGTTTCTGTTGACTTGAACTTCCGCAAAAAACTGTGGACAAAAGAAAAAGCACAGTCTATCATGCGCCCGTTGATGCAATATGTAGACGTTTGTATCGGTAACGAAGAAGATGCTGAACTTTGCTTAGGCTTCAAACCAGATGCTGACGTAGAAGGCGGTAAGACCGATGCAGAAGGCTACAAGGGAATCTTCACAGCCATGGCTAAGGAATTCGGATTCAAGTATGTAATTTCTACTTTGCGTGAATCTTTCTCTGCTACTCACAACGGCTGGAAGGCTATGATTTACAACGGTGAAGAATTCTATACTTCTAAGCGTTACGACATCGACCCGATTATTGACCGTGTAGGTGGTGGTGACTCATTCTCAGGTGGTATTATCCACGGCTTGCTGACCAAAGCTACTCAGGGCGAAGCATTGGAATTCGCAGTAGCAGCCTCAGCATTGAAGCACACTATCAACGGCGACTTTAACCTGGTATCTGTAGAAGAAGTAGAAGCACTGGCTGGTGGTGACGCTAGCGGTCGCGTACAGAGATAATCACTCAAACAAACAACATTTCATTTAAGGTTAAAAAAATGGCTAAATTCGATAAAATTGCAGTGTTGAACAAGATTGGTTCAACAGGTATGGTTCCTGTATTCTATCACAAGGATGCAGAAGTAGCAAAGAAAGTGGTAAAGGCTTGCTATGACGGTGGTGTACGTGCATTTGAATTCACCAACCGTGGTGACTTTGCACACGAAGTATTTGCTGAAGTAGTGAAATTCGCAGCAAAAGAATGTCCGGAAATGGCAATGGGTGTAGGTTCTATCGTAGATCCTGCTACTGCTTCTCTGTACATCCAGCTGGGCGCTAACTTCGTGGTAGGTCCGTTGTTCAACCCTGAAATCGCAAAAGTCTGCAACCGTCGTCTGGTGGCTTACACTCCGGGATGCGGTAGCGTATCAGAAGTAGGTTTTGCACAGGAACTGGGCTGCGACCTCTGCAAAATTTTCCCGGGCGACGTACTGGGTCCGAAACTGGTAAAAGGTTTGCTGGCTCCGATGCCATGGTCTAAACTGATGGTAACCGGTGGAGTAGAACCGACTCAGGAAAACCTGACTTCATGGATTAAGGCAGGAGTATTCTGCGTAGGTATGGGTTCTAAGTTGTTCCCGAAAGACAAGGTAGCTGCTGAAGACTGGACTTACGTCACAGAAAAATGTAAGGAAGCATTGGCTTACATTGCAGAAGCTCGTAAATAATACAGAAATTCATTTTGTTTAAAGGTGTATAAGTGAGAAGCCTCGCTACGTCCGGAAGGGTGCAGCGGGGCTTTCTCATGCCCGCAAGTGAAGGAATATTCATGAAAAAATACAAAAACGAATACTTCCTGCATGGATATGTGCGCGAAAAATCCTATCTTTGCATGAAATTTTTCGCGAAATATGAAAATTAAGGAAATTGTGAATGCCCTTGAGATATTCGCGCCTCTGCCTTTACAGGACGGATTCGACAATGCCGGACTGCAAATCGGATTGACAGACGCGGAAGCTACAGGGGCTTTGTTGTGTCTGGACGTAACCGAAGCCGTGGTAGATGAAGCCATCGCACTGGGATATAACCTGATTGTATCTCACCATCCGCTCATCTTCAAGGGCTACAAATCGATTACCGGACGTGACTACGTGGAACGCTGCATCCTGAAGGCTATCAAGAACGACATCGTGATTTTCTCGATGCACACCAACCTGGACAACGCACCGCAGGGCGTCAACTTCAAGATTGCCGAGAAAATCGGACTGAAGAACGTAAGAATTCTGGAACCGAAAGAAAACCAGCTGCTGAAACTGGTTACCTTCGTACCGCAGGCACAGGCCGATGAGGTACGTAATACCTTGTTTGAAGCCGGATGCGGGTGCATTGGCAACTACGATTCCTGCAGCTATAATCTGGAAGGAAAGGGCACTTTCCGCGCACAGCCGGGCACACATCCTTTCTGCGGAGAAATCGGCCAGTTGCACGAAGAGCATGAGGTACGGATTGAAACCGTGCTGCCGGCATTCCTAAAAGGGAAGGTGCAAAAAGCCCTTGTCGAAGCACATCCTTACGAGGAACCGGCCTACGACTTCTATCCCTTGCAGAATGAATGGACACAGGCAGGAGCTGGCATCGTAGGTGAACTGGAAGAACCGGAAACCGAAACCGATTTCCTGCGCCGGATAAAGAAGCTGTTCGAGGTGGGCTGTGTAAAACATTCGCGCATGACAGGACGCCTCATCCAGACTGTCGCCCTCTGTGGAGGAGCAGGAGCCTTCCTGCTGCCCAAGGCCGTAAGAGCCCATGCCGACCTGTTCCTGACAGGCGAAGTGAAATACCACGACTATTTCAGCTACGAGAACGACATTCTCATTGCAGAGATAGGACACTACGAAAGCGAACAATATACAAAAGATTTATTATATTCAATCATACGGGAAAAGTTTCCGACACTCGACGCCCAGCTGACGCGTGTCAATACCAATCCCATAAAATACTTGTAGAAAACTATGGCTAAAGAAGCAAAGAAAGATCCGAATGAATTGAGTGTGGAAGAAAAGCTGAAAGCACTCTACCAGTTGCAAACCATGTTGTCGGAGATTGACAAAATCAAGACACTGAGAGGAGAGCTTCCGCTGGAAGTGCAGGACCTGGAAGACGAAGTGACGGGTCTGAGCACACGCATCGAGAAAATCAAGGCTGAAATCGAAGAACTGAAGTCAAACGTAGCCAGCAAGAAAATCGAAATCGAAACTGCCAAGGCTTCTATCGAAAAGTACAAGAGTCAGCAGGACAACGTACGTAACAACCGTGAATACGACGTACTGACTAAGGAAATCGAATTCCAGAGCCTGGAAGTGGAACTCTGCGAAAAGCGTATCCGTGAATATACAGCCGGCATCAAGTCAAAAGAAGAGGAAATCGTAAAGAGCGAACAGTTGCTGGAAGAAAGAAAGAAAGACCTGGAAGTAAAGAAGAACGAACTGGACGAAATCATCTCAGAAACCAAGCAGGAAGAAGAAAAACTGAGAGAAAAAGCCAAGAATCTGGAAGCTACCATCGAACCACGTCTGCTTCAGGCTTTCAAGCGTATCCGTAAGAACTCACGCAACGGTCTGGGTATTACTTACGTGCAGCGTGACGCTTGTGGCGGTTGCTTCAACAAGATTCCGCCTCAGAAACAGCTCGACATCCGTATGCGCAAGAAAATCATCGTATGCGAATACTGTGGCCGTATCATGATTGACCCGGAACTGGCTGGTGTAGAAACAGAAAAGCATCTGGAAACAAAAATGAAATAAGCGTCAGACTTCCGTCTGACAGCAGAAGAAGGGATTCCCGCTCAGGGGATTCCTTCTTTTTTATGCACTATAAATCTGCATAACGGGGAATGTCCGGGAGAAAATAATACGTATTCCGTGCATAGTCGATGCGGCAGCAGTAGTGACGAAGCCCGTTGCTCACCACCAGGTAATCCACCTTCAGCACCATGTTGTAACGGGTAATCTGGTCAAAGACAGCCTGCGTAATCTCCACCGAAGGAGCCTTGTATTCCACAATCATCTGCGGAGTCAGGTCGCGCCGGTAGAGCACCGTATCACAGCGTTTCTTCGTCCCGTTCAGGTTGATTTGTATCTCATTGGCCAACAGTCCTTGCGGATACCCCTTTTCCTTCAGCAGGAAATTCGTAAAATGCTGGCGTACCCACTCCTCCGGAGTCAGCGCTACATACCGGCGGCGAAGCACGTCAAATATCACGTTCTTTCCCTCTCGCTGGGCAATCTTGGTCTCAAAAGCAGGCAGGTTCAATGCAAACATAAGCGTTCTTCTATTACGAAGCAAAGATACTCCATTTTCTCAAAAGTACATAAAAGCTGAATTATTTTCCAAAAACCGAAGGTCTCCGGTAAGAGAAAATCCCAAATTCTTTTTTCTGTTTGCATTATTATTGTACATTTGCGTTTAAGGAAGATAATATCATCTTCCCAATATTTTATTTGGCAACACAAATTCTGAGAGCTAATGAAAACAAAAGAAGAAATCGTAGCAAACTGGCTCCCGCGTTATACCAAGCGGAAACTGGAAGACTTTGGTGAGTACATCTTGTTGACAAACTTCAATAAATACGTCGAAATCTTTGCCGAACGGTTCAACGTGCCCATTTTAGGACGCGATGCCAACATGATTTCGGCCCATGCAGAAGGCATGACCATTATCAACTTCGGCATGGGAAGTCCCAATGCAGCCATCATCATGGACCTGCTTAGTGCCGTACATCCGAAAGCCTGCCTGTTTCTGGGCAAGTGCGGAGGTATCGACAAGAAGAACCAGATAGGCGACCTGATTCTGCCTATCGCGGCCATCCGTGGCGAAGGAACATCGAACGATTATTATCCGCCTGAGGTGCCGGCTCTTCCGGCCTTTATGCTCCAGCGTGCCGTATCTTCGGCCATCCGTGACCACTCACGCGACTACTGGACCGGAACGGTGTACACCACCAACCGCCGCATCTGGGAACACGATGAGGAGTTCAAGAAATACCTGCTGAAGACCCGTGCCATGGCAGTGGATATGGAAACGGCGACTTTGTTCACCACCGGATTTGCCAACCACATTCCTACGGGTGCCCTGCTGCTCGTGTCCGACCAGCCCATGATTCCGGAAGGCGTGAAAACGGAGCAGAGTGACAGCATGGTGACCAAGAATTTCGTGCATGAACACGTAGAAATCGGTATCGATGCCCTGCGCATGATCATCGATGAAAAGAAGACCGTGAAACACCTGAAATTTGACTGGTAAACCGACGAAAATGGCAAAGGAAGTCACTTACGAAGAGATTGTACGCAACCTGAAGAACCGCATCTATGCGCCCGTATATTTCCTCATGGGCGAAGAGGATTACTACATCGACCGGATTGCCGACTACATCATCGACACCGTGCTCAGTGAAACGGAAAAGGAATTCAACCTGACCGTCACATACGGGGCCGATACGGATGTGGCTAACGTCATCAACGCCGCCAAGCGTTACCCGATGATGTCGGAATACCAGGTGGTAGTGGTAAAGGAAGCACAGAGCCTGAAACGCATCGAGGAGCTGGCTTTCTACCTGCAGAAGCCCCAGAAATCGACCATACTGGTGGTATGCTACAAGCACGGCAGCATTGATCGCCGGAAGAAACTGGCCGCCGAAATCGAGAAAAACGGGGTACTGTTCGAATCGCGGAAGCTCAAGGACAGTCAGATTCCCGGTTTCATCTCCTCATACCTGAAGCGGAAGAAAGTGGAAATCGAGCCCAAGGCATCGGAAATGATGGCCGAGTTTGTAGGAGCCGACCTGAACCGTATGGCCGGCGAACTGGAGAAGCTTATCCTGACACTGCCGGAAGGCGCACGCCGCATCACACCGGAACAGATTGAGCGGAACATCGGTATCAGCAAAGATTACAACAACTTTGAGCTGCGGAGCGCACTGGTGGAAAAGGACGTGCTGAAGGCCAACAAAATCATCAAATACTTCGAGGAGAATCCCAAGAACAATCCGCTACAAATGACACTGGCCATTCTGTTCAACTTTTTCTCGAACCTGATGCTGGCCTATTATGCACCTGAGAAATCAGACCAGGGAATAGCGGCTCAGTTAGGCTTGAAAAGTCCGTGGCAGGCGAAAGAATACATGGCAGCCATGCGACGTTATTCAGGCGTAAAGGTGATGCAAATCATCCATGCCATTCGCGAATGCGACGCCCGGTCGAAAGGTATAGGCAATCCTTCCACGCCCGATGGAGAATTACTGCGCGACTTGATTTATTTCATTCTTCATTAACCGAAACTGAATCTCTGAAAAGAGGAAAGCAATACGCTGTACAAGCGGCATACATCTGAAAAAGACCGGATGTATGCCGCTTTTTCGTTTTTCACGAGAATTGAAAAATCAGGAGGAGAATACAAATGGACGTCAAATTTTCAATTCTCACGAAGTTTCCCTACAAACGGTAAATTACAGATAGAAGTGGAAGGTACAAAATACAAATGTAATCACTTATTTGTGTAGAATTGGATGATTTACATTTGTATTCTGCCTATTTATCCGCCACAAATGTAAATTTTAGCAAACGGGTAGGGGAGATATTACACTGATACAATGCAATTTACAAGAATAAAGTGTTACTTATCTAAATGTAAACGAATAAATATAACATGCAGCTTTAAGAAGCATAATACACTGAATACCAGCATATTTTAGAATAATATCTACAAATCTGTTCAATAAAACAACCTGAAAGAGCGAATAAACTCTTATTTTTCCCATATATACACATGTATACAATTATAATATACTAATATCCAACCCAATAACCGACTAAACTAAAGTTAATTACAAATGTATTTACACTTGTATAAAAGCGTAAATGTACAATTGGAATGATATGATTTACACTTGTAACAATGTAAATTTAGATTTATAAATTTGCATTTCTAAATTTAAAGAATTACTTTTGTAATCAACAAACAAAGCCATTTCCATTTGTATATGAAGGACCGGATTCTAAAAGTCATGCAAAAAGAGGGTTTATCGAATGCCGAATTCGCCGAAAAGATAGGCATCTCCACCTCTTCACTGTCGCACATCTTCAGCGGGCGAAACAAACCCAGCCTGGAAGTCGTCATGCGCATCCATAAAGCATGTCCGTACATCAACATCAACTGGCTGCTCTACGGTGAAGGCGAAATGGAAGAAAGTGCTCCCGCCGTAACAGGCATGGACTTGTTCTCACAACCGCTCGAGAATCCGAAAAACACGACCGAAGAGCCGGCTCACTCCGATTTTCGCAAGGAGAACGAGGTTCCCACCGTGGTTTATCCGCCAAAAGAGATTATCAGAGAGGAAGTTAAGTACATCGAAAAGCCGCATCCGAAGATTACCGAAATACGTATTTTCTTCGACAACGGCACATACGAGGTATTCAAACCCGAAAAATAAGTCCCCGAACGACAAAAGCACCCGCCAAGGTGTTAGGCATATAAAAGGTAAATTCGTATCTTTGCGCGAAAGAAACGAATTTACCTTTTTTTATATGAAGAAATACATCTTAGATTTGATAGTCACCGAGAACACTCGCCTGCACGCGAACTACGTTCTCATCAAGCTGACGCAAGAGGCTCCCTTGCCCGAAATGCTTCCGGGACAGTTTGCCGAAATCCGGGTGGACGGTTCGCCGACTACCTTCCTGCGTCGCCCCATTTCCATCAACTACGTAGATAGAGAGAAAAACGAAGTATGGTTCCTCGTCCAGCTTGTGGGCGACGGTACCCGTAAACTGGCTACCGTACAGAAAGGCGATACAGTAAACGTAGTGCTCCCGCTGGGCAACGGATTCACCATGCCAGCTTCTGCCGATACCAAGGTGCTGCTCGTGGGCGGCGGTGTAGGTACGGCTCCCATGCTCTACCTGGGCGAAGCGCTCCTGAAGCAGGGATGCAAACCCACCTTCCTGCTGGGTGCCCGCTCGAAGAACGACCTGCTCCAGCTGGAACAGTTTGAAGCCCTCGGCGACGTATACACCACCACCGAAGACGGCAGCATGGGCGAAAAGGGATACGTCACCATGCACAGCGTACTGAAAGCACAGAAGTTTGACATGATTTACACCTGCGGCCCGAAACCCATGATGATGGCAGTGGCCAAGTATGCCAAAGCAGAAGGCATCGAATGCGAGGTGTCACTGGAAAACACCATGGCCTGCGGCGTCGGAGCCTGCCTCTGCTGCGTGGAAAAGACAGACGAGGGACATGTGTGCGTATGTAAAGAAGGTCCGGTATTTAATATAAAGAAACTATTATGGCAGATTTAAGCGTAAACATCGGTAAATTGAACTTGTCGAACCCGGTCATGACCGCATCGGGTACATTCGGATATGGACTGGAGTTTCAGGACTTCGTGGACCTGGAGAAAATCGGAGGTATCATCGTGAAGGGAACCACACTTCACCACCGTGAAGGAAACCCTTACCCGCGTATGGCCGAAACGCCCATGGGTATGCTCAATGCCGTGGGATTACAGAACAAAGGCGTGCATTATTTCGTGGACCATATCTATCCGCAAATTAAGGACATCCGTACGAACATGATTGTAAACGTGTCCGGCTCACAGGTGGAAGACTATGCGGAGACGGCTTCCATCATCAACGAACTGGAAAACATCCCGGCCATCGAGCTGAACATTTCCTGCCCGAACGTGAAGCAGGGAGGTATGGCTTTCGGTGTAACAGCTCACGGAGCTGCCGAAGTGGTGAGTGCCGTGCGTAAAGTCTACAAGAAGACACTGATTGTAAAACTGTCGCCCAACGTGACAGACATCACCGAGATTGCCCGTGCCGTAGAAGGTGCCGGGGCCGACAGCGTGTCGCTCATCAACACCCTGCTGGGTATGGCCATCGATGCAGAAAAGCGTCGTCCTATCCTGTCGACCGTGACCGGAGGTATGAGTGGTGCTGCCGTGAAACCCATCGCCCTGCGCATGGTATGGCAGGTAGCTAAAGCCGTAAACATTCCGGTAGTAGGTCTGGGTGGTATCATGAACTGGAAGGACGCCGTAGAATTCCTGCTAGCAGGTGCCACTGCCATCCAGATTGGTACAGCCAACTTCATTGATCCGGCCATCACCGTGAAAGTGGCTGAAGGCATCAACGACTATCTGGACCGTCACGGATACAGTTCCGTACGCGACATCATCGGTGCACTGGAAATCTGAAAACAACACTTTTCAAGGCCCGAAAACAAGCATAAAAAAACGTCCTTGCGTTCGTCACAAAACGCAAGGACGTTTTCTTTTAAACGCAAGTGCGTTTTACCTAAAACGTAAAGGCGTTTTAAATGAAACGAACTTGCGTTTTTTTGAGAGGGAAAGAGCCGCTGTAAGGTGTACTGGGAATCACTTGAATAATTACTTCAACACCTAATCCTGCTGGTATCCGGACATACTTTTGATATAACTCCATTTTGACAAAAAAGATAATTCAACTTTTCCTTCACTGCTTATTATCGTAATCTTATTCTTATCAATTGCTATTTTCTCACTTTTTAAAATACATTCTTTTTTAAAGTCTTCATCTATATTAAACTCAATGAATTTTACACTTAGAAAACCGAATACAAACTGAACTATATTTATCTTTCTTTCTATCCACTTAGAAGGCATATCTTTAGGCATGTCCTTTATATCAAATCTTATATCTAACTCAATGTCTTCACCTGTTATTATTGTAAATTCATGGATATATATAGATTCCAAATCTGGCAAAATACCGTTATACAGTTTTTCTACTTTTTCTTTTCCATCAATAATTGACCACATAAATATTTTTATTATTCATTTATCATAAATATAATGTTTTCTGTACCTGGATATATTACATACCGAGCATTTTACCCCAAAGAGGTACTGTGTCCATTACTTCCATAATTTACTTTCTGTTTTAGGAAATATTTTGGGAAGTGAAAATAAGATATTTATATGACTTCTCAAAATAGAAATATAGGGATCTCTTAAACCATCGTTTTGAGGAATTATCAGAGATGTAGAATTTTTGATATAATTATCAACTAATATCAAGAAATAACATCTGTAGTAAATGTTGGTGGTATCCCTAAAAGAGATTTATATTCTTGATATTAAAAATGGTCTGAAGTACTTTCCATGACCTTCTTTTTTCGCTATTTTTGTAGGGTAAAACAGATGGGATAGTTATAAACGAAAAAACCCGTTCTTGATGAACGGGTATATCCTTAACTTGGTTACGTGTTTTGATAACAGAGGCTTTACCAAGCATTACAATGCAAAGGTACGGTTTTTATTTGAATAAGCAAAATGAAATATAAAAAAGTAGTCAGATTATATTCTAATTCGAGAGTTTCCAAATATTACAAGGCGACCAACCGCAACAAAAACAAGGCAGTCATGCTCTATTTTGCCAACATGAAGATAGCACAGGCATTTCATCCGTTGCTGTCTTCCTTTGAGGTCATATTGCGTAACCAGTTGCATTATGCGCTGGCACGCCATTTCTCCGACGGAAACTGGATTATCAACCAGAAGTCCGGATTCATGGTTGCTTCTTCTCTGACATACACGAACAAGCGGACAAAGAAAAAAGTTACCAATGACTATATCTTAAAAGAAGTTCTGAAAGCAGAAAAGAAAATAGCCGACCGGGGGGTCAAGGTTACGACTGGCAGGGTAATAGCTGAACAGACCTTGGGATTCTGGAATAGTTTTTATGAAACGCACCACTATGCGCTTTTGGCTGGTGTACCATGCCGGATTTTCAAGAAGCTGCCTTCCGGGTACGGACGAAAGGAGATTAACGATATTATAGTGAAGGTTCGTGAACTGCGCAACCGCATCAACCATAACGAGCCGATATGTTTCGTAAATAGAAAATGCGACTTCTCCTATGTGAAGAATATGTATATGATAATTAGTGATTTTCTCACATGGATAGACCCAGAGATTATGCCCTCGCTAAGAGAGGTGGATAAAGTATGTAAGATAATAGAAAAAGAAGAAAATAAACAAAAACAATGATTGGTTCTTATTGGGCTTGGTGTCTCTTTGTTGCTTCATCTTACAAACGTTATGATATAAGTTTATTTGGACAAGATTTGTACGAGTTTCGTGTCATCAATTTGTTTGGCGAAATCCAATGAAGACCGACCTGCTTTATTTAAATGGTAAATATTTGCATTGTATTCGATGAATAGTTCTACCATTCGATAGTCACCTCTTGCATTAAATACCGCAGTCCACAAGGGATTATTGCCGTAGGCATCCTCAATATTAATATCCGCATTTTTGCTCAACAGCAACCTTGCTATCTCAATATTGAGGTATTGGGCACAGTAATGCAAAGGCGTTTGCCCATTTGAATCCTGATGATTTAGGTCTATATTCCTATTTATTAAATCTTTTGCTATGTCATTCTTGCAGGCGGCAATAGCCTCTTGCAGCAGATTTTGCTTATACTCATTACAGCAATCAATATCTACCCCAACAATACTCTTTTCGTACAGTGCGTATGTACCAAGTCTGATTATTGAGAAAATTTCATTATTTTTCATATTTATGTCTTTTATTTGTTTTTTCAATGATTCCTGTGTACTCCGAGTTTTCATTATATTAAGAAAAACATATTCCTAAAATACCAGCTAGTATTAAGAGAAAACCGGCACACCATATTCTATTCTTGCCATAATTATTATCATACAATGCTTTATCTACTTTTGTTCGAGGCGTATTTACACCTGTGAGAAAATTTGAATATATAACTTTTTTCCTCTTAACATATTTATAATATGTAAATCTTAATAATGCCCCCAAATAATCTGTTATCCATGCTTTTATCATATTTTCATTCTTATTGCTTTTCCTCCTAATACTCCAGTTGATTTATTTAGATTGTTTCAGTAACGTACAGTTTTCATCTTTATAGTCTTGTAGCTGGGAATTGTATATTAACAAATCCAGTCTTTTATGATTTAAGACCTCCAATGCAAAGGCAATTGAAATAGAATCTGTATCTATAATTATGATAGTCTAATACATTTTTTACACTCTCAAGTTTTAGTTAAAAACAAACCTATTAAATTTTGTATTAGCCATATAAGCCTTTACAAAATGCTCTGAAATAGGCCCGATTATTGAATCATTATTACAGCATTTCAATTTTTCACCAGATGATTTTATAACCCACCAATTATACGTTCTCCCTTCGCGTCTAATTATTATAGTTGAATCATTCCAATAAACTGCACGTACACTATCGATTACAGGGTCATGATCACTTGACAATTTACATTTTAAATAATGTGTAGCATAATAATCGTCAGGAGAATATATATAGTAGTCATCTACCAGTTTAATACTGGTTGGTGAACAACTTATAAGAAAAAAAAACAATATAAAATTAAACAATGTACCATTTTTTGAATGAGAAACTCCCAAATGAGAGAATCGCATTAACAGTTTTTCCAAATCTTTCTTATCCATGACTATTCTTTTATCTGACGATTAGTACTATTATTTCCGGATTTTCGCCAAAGATATTGTAAATCAATGGCTATTTACAAATATAGAATATATTTTCAATAATCTCTCATAAAAGACAGACTACCTTTGTAACAATTGAAAATTATTCAGAATCAAATGTTTAGTTGAATCTTCTACTCGTATTTATGGGGAAATAATGGTACTACTGTATGCTGGAAATCTTGAGCCCTTGTTTGTAGAAATATATCAAATTAAATATAGCTTGTCCAAATAGAATATAAATCAAATCCGAAAGGAAGATTGTCAATAATTTTATACTCATTCATGAATTATTGCTTTTATCTTGTTACGTTCCAGTGCCTTTAATAATAGGATTGTAGCTATTGTATGTCCATGCGCCTACATAAACGATGGATATTATTTTATTTTTACAAAGAAAATTTTATATACCTCAGATATATTTCTTTGAGAGTAATGTGGGGTCGCAGAATTGATATATAGTATAGAATCTCCGTTATCATAATAAGGAATCCCGAATTGGTCAACAATATTATTAGAATAAATCAATTTACACCACTCATCCATGCCTCCAACTTCCCATATACCATGAGAAGCTGCCATAAAAGGCACTGGGAAATTCAAAGAAAAGGTCATATCTCGATTGAAAGTCAGTATTAAATGTTTGTACTTATCTATTGAATCCTTATAAGTGCTAAGTTCCGTACGATATATATCTAATTTATATTCACCTACGATACTTCGTTTTTTATCCATTTTATAATCATCGTTGGATATGCCCCAATATAGTGCATATCCAATAATAAGGGACAATAATATAATTATCATTTTTTTCATTTAACCTTATCTTTGCTTTTTAAGAAATCGATGATTAGCATTTTATATTTATACTCACTTGTGCCAAATTCTGATAAATCCTCTAAATAATGCTATGCAAGTGGTATATCGTATCGAGTTTAAATACATATTTAAGTCAAAGGCAAGCGCAAACTGAGCCGAGAATACGCTTAATTTCCACAAATATACATAACATTCCTCATATCTCCGTGATGACGGCCAACAATATTACAATATGAAATTATTCATAATCATACAATTAGTTCACTATACGGTTGCCTCCCACCCAAATAGTAACGGTATTCTTCAATGAAGGATTACCTTATCGAGAATTCACCATTGTTCTTAAGAGTAATGTGATATTTATCTTTTTTGTATAGATAGTAAGATTCCTTCTTGAACCACGTATATACTTGTTTGTTGGTATGGTCCAATAAAGCAAAAGATATGGTATTGATTCTCGTAAGATTGTTATCCATTATGAAAGGTACATTCTTAACCGTTATATTTTTCTTGAATGGTCCCTTATATATTACTCCCCCTCGTATTATCATAAAGTCATAGCTTAGGGATGACATGTCTATAAGAGCTTTCATATCAAAGACAAACGAGATATCTTTCATCAGGATAGAGTCAGCGTCATAATTCTCTGAATAACCGGAAGTCTTGTAGTCAAGATAACCCGTGTAGTCCTCCTTAGAGACAAACGGATATTGCGGCTTCTCGCTTGGAAAGAATACAAGCAAACATATTGCATATATCGACAGGCACAACAGCGCATACAGTATTTTACGTGAAGACATATTTATTATCCGTTTATTGGTGCATCATTTCATATTATCAAGAGTATAACCAAAGTTACGAATTCTATATCGAATTATCAATCAGTCTATTAAAAGAAATATCTCTTTTTTCTATAGTAACTATCATTCATAGCCTGTTTATGATGTAACACTATACTAACGACAACATCCTTAAAACACCATACAGTAATAACATTATTCCTATAGCATACAACGCTAGGATATTAAAATATATTTGATCAAATCGAGGCTTCTCTACTTTACTTGTCAATTTTATAAATATGATGACATTCAGCCCTATTAGCATTATACATATATTTTCATACTTACTGAGAACAAGTTCAAGTAAACTAAAAATAGTTGAGACTATAACAATTATCCAGCAAATGCCATTCTTAATGCTACCTGTTGGATTTCTTTTCCGTATTGTAAATAGCATGACACAACTTATTATAAGTAGTACAATACTCCACCAGATTTTACTTTCCATATCACTTTATTTTAGATTTTTAGCAGTCTAACTTAACCGACTGATAAACAACATTTATCAAAACATTTGATTACTCTTTCCTTTTTTTATCGAATGGATAATCTTCTTTCCATGAATTTTCTTTTATGATATAGATGCAGCTTCTATCTTCAAAGACCTCATCGCTTATTTGACGAAAAGTAACGGCGTCGATATCATCCAGTTGCTTCCTGTCAAAGAAGACATGATGTTTGTCGGTTGCAATGCGCCCGTAAAAATAGAATGTGGCATTTTTTACGTCCAATGAATCTTTGAGGAAAGGTTCTCCATTCAAGAAAAGCATATCATTAACTAAATATTTGCCGACACCGATTTCCTCAAAACGCCGAATATCTATATCCCGGATAATTACAGAATCACCATAAATGACATTCCTGCCATTGCGGAAATAACAGTACCCCGGCTCGATAGGATGTTGTAAGGAGTCTATACGACATAAATCCCACGCTTGAGTTTTATTATTATACACGGTCAGATAGACATAGTTCTTATCAATAAACCAGTCTTCCCCTATAATTCTAAAACTGTTTCTGTCAACATCCGTTCTCTTATCATAGTGATAAACGTAGTCTTTATCCCGCATCCATTCGTCCTGTTTGGAACCGAGACGATACACAAAGTATTCTGCTGTTTCGACATCTATGCCACTGTGAGAAGGGCTTATGTAGGAACTGTATGAACCGCTACCCGAATAGTCTCGGATATATACATTGTCTTTATCCACAGCAACTCCACTGGCATTGATATGGAATGTTTTGGCATCTACGTTTTCTATCAACTTGTCTCCAAACCAGACATGGGTTGCATCCTTTGCCCATTGGTTATCTAATACCGTAAATGTTGATTCGTCCACATCTTTGAGGTAGCCCCAACTGCCGTGATTTATCAATTCAAGCGAATGTTCAACCGAGATATAGTATATTCCTCTGATATTTTTATAGTAGGTATAATAATCACTATCAACTTTATTACCTCTAGGAATAGGTAAAACTAAATACAGCGACACAAAAACAAACAGACCAATTATGGAAGCTATAATAGTTACTATTTTAGAATACATCTTTAATTCTTGTTTTTTCATCGCTTGCCTCCTTTCCGCCAAAGGGCTTAGAATAGTCGTATGATTAAGATAATGTCAATCAAAGATAGTGTATTATATTACGACCGGCGTTGTCGGAACATCTTCATCGATACAATGTCCATCCGCATCAAACAGACCAAATATCCTCTCAATCTCAGAAGTCAGCATTGCCGATAGCGAATCCCATGATTTAAGCGGTGTCGCATCATAGCGGTCACAATAGCATATCTTATCATCCAACGTATTGAGATAGAGTTTTGAGCCGTCATATTCATAAGTACCCAAAAGATACCATGAATCCAAATCGCTTCTGTCATAGGATGTCCTGCAACCATGCAATGCCAATGTGCAATTCATTATATCAAAGCCATTGGATACATTCATCAGAAAATCCTTGTAAACTTTAGGTATAGCGATTCCCAATCTCTTCTCCAAATCGCAAACTTCTGTTTCCGTGACACATGGGTACATAACATTAAGCCAGGCATACTCGGCAATATGAGGAGCTTTTCCAATTCTTTCTTTTCCATATTTATTTAGATAGGTTAATACATTACTTTCCAGGTTTCTCACTAACGATATCGTAAAACGATGTTCATATACAAATATATGAAACATTCTTCATAATTCCCCTCGATAACCATTCTATTCTCTTTATAAAGAATAAATTAGATATAAATTATCCTACAATAGAAGAATAAACACAAGAAAGAAAAAGGCAACTGATTAGAGTGCTATTCACGTCAAAAGAAAGACCTAAAGCAAACAAAAGAAGAGATGGAATAATACTTTCCGACATGCATATAAGCATTTCGGACGTAATGCACTCTCCTGTACATTACGTCCGAAATATCAAATACTTTATTTTATTTCCCTTCCAGCAAATCCGGACGCAAACGCTGGGTCCGTTCAAGCGACTGCTGGAACTCCCATTCACGAATCTTCGCTTCATGGCCGGACAGCAAAATGTCGGGCACCTTCCAGCCGTTGTATTCTGCCGGACGCGTGTACACCGGAGGAGCCAGCAGGTTGTCCTGGAACGAATCGGACAAAGCCGACTGCTCATCGGAAATCACTCCCGGAATGATGCGGACAATCGAATCGGCAATCACCGCTGCCGCCAGCTCGCCGCCCGTCAGCACATAGTCACCAATGCTGATTTCCTTCGTGATGAAATGCTCGCGGATGCGGTAGTCGATGCCCTTGAAGTGTCCACACAGAATAATCAGGTTCTGCGACAGCGACAGCGTGTTGGCCATCTTCTGGTTGAACTGCTCGCCGTCGGGCGTCGTGAAAATCACCTCGTCGTAATGACGTTCCGCCTTCAGTGCAGAGATACACCGGTCAATCGGCTCAATCTTCATCACCATGCCGGCACATCCCCCGAACGGATAATCGTCCACCTTACGGTAACGGTCGTACGCGTAATCGCGCAGGTTATGGATGTGAATCTCGGCAATTCCTTTCTTCTGAGCACGGCTCATGATGGAGTAATTGAAGAATCCTTCAATCATTTCCGGCAATACGGTTATAATGTCTATTCTCATTTGTCTGCGATTGTTTTTTGCAAAAGTACGAATATTTTTGCTACTTTTGCATGAAACATTACGCTTTAATGTCATGACAGAAATAGAAAGAATCGACCAGCTGCGTGAAGAGTTACACACGCATAATCATAACTACTACATTCTCAATGCACCAACCATCAGCGACCAGGAATTCGACCGGCTCATGCGCGAGCTGCAGGATTTGGAAGCGAAACACCCCGAACACTACGACGAGAACTCGCCGAGCGTGCGCGTGGGCAGCGACCTGAACAAGGAGTTCCGCCAGGTGGAACACAAGTATCCTATGCTCTCACTGGGCAACACGTATTCCGAGACAGAGGTGCGGGAGTTCTACGAACGTGTGCGGAAGGCACTGAACGAGGACTTCGAAATCTGCTGCGAGCTGAAGTTTGACGGTACGTCCATCTCGCTGACCTACGAAGACGGACGACTGGTGCAGGCGGTGACGCGTGGCGACGGTGTACGGGGCGATGACGTGACGGACAACGTGAAGACCATCCGTTCCATTCCGCTGCGTCTGTCGGGCGATGGTTATCCCCGCCGGTTTGAAATCCGCGGTGAGATTCTGATGCCGTGGACGGTGTTCGAGGAACTGAACCGCGAACGTGAGCAGCGTGAGGAACCGCTTTTTGCCAATCCGCGTAATGCGGCTTCGGGTACGCTCAAGTCGCAGAACTCGGCAGTAGTGGCTTCGCGCAAGCTGGATGCCTACCTATACTATCTGTTGGGCGAGGAACTGCCGCACGACGGGCATTATGAAAACTTGCAGGAAGCGGCACGCTGGGGTTTCAAGGTGTCGTCGCACATGCGCAAGGCCCGTACGCTGGAAGAGGTATTCGACTTTATCAACTACTGGGACTTGGAGCGCAAGAATCTGCCGGTGGCTACCGACGGCATTGTGCTGAAGGTAAACTCACAGCGCCAGCAGCGCAACCTGGGTTTCACGGCCAAGTCGCCGCGCTGGGCCATCGCTTATAAATTTCAGGCGGAACAGGCTTGCACCAAACTGCTGAAGGTGACGTATCAGGTGGGACGTACGGGAGCAGTAACCCCCGTAGCCAATCTAGAACCGGTTCAGCTTTCGGGTACGGTGGTGAAACGTGCTTCTCTCCACAATGCCGACATCATCGAGTCGCTCGACCTGCATTTGGGCGATATGGTGTACGTGGAAAAGGGCGGCGAAATCATTCCGAAGATTACGGGAGTGGATAAGGACGCACGTCCGGAAGGAAGCGAGAAGGTAACTTTCATCACACACTGTCCGGAATGCGGCAGCCGACTGGTACGCTACGAGGACGAAGCCGCACATTACTGTACGAACGAAGACGGTTGCCCTACACAGATAAAGGGCCGCATCGAGCATTTCATCAGCCGTCGTGCCATGAACATCGAAGGACTGGGACCGGAAACCGTCGACCAGTTCTATCAGGAGGGACTGATTCACGATGTGGCCGACCTCTACGCGCTGCAAGCTGCGGACATCTGCCGCCTGAACCGCATGGGAGAAAAATCGGCCGAGAACATCATACAGGGAGTAGAGAAATCGAAGACCGTTCCCTACGAGCGTGTCATCTTTGCACTGGGCATCCGCTTTGTGGGCGAAACCGTGGCCAAGAAAGTGGCACGTGCGTTCCGCTCCATCGACGACCTGAAATCGGCTACGCTGGACGACCTGATTCACGTGGACGAAATCGGCGAAAAGATTGCACAGAGTATCCTGCGTTATTTCCACAGCGAGAAGAATCTCCAGCTCATCGAACGCCTGCGTGAAGCCGGAGTGCAGATGGCCATCAGTGAGGAAGAGACAGCCGGACAGACCGACAAGCTGCAAGGCCAGTCCATCGTCATCAGCGGCGTATTTGCCCGCCACTCGCGCGACGAATACAAGGCACTTATCGAAAAGCATGGCGGAAAGAACGTGGGCAGCATCTCCAAGAAAACAAGCTTCATTCTGGCCGGAGAGAACATGGGCCCCAGCAAGCTGGAAAAAGCAGAAAAACTGGGCATCCGCATCGTAAATGAAGAGGAGTTTCTCGGAATGATCGGCGAATAAAGTGCCAGTCCTTTACAAATTATTTATAAAAGGCAAAAAAACGATTAAATCTATAGGTTAAATTGAAAATATTCGTACTTTTGTACACTTGTTAAAGTGATTATATTTCATTTATGATAGTAAGAAGACTGAAAGGAATGGGGGTGGCTCTGATTACTCCCTTCAAGAGCGACGGTAGCGTGGATTATAACGCGCTGGTACGACTCGTTGAATATCAGGTACAAAATGGGGTGGATTTTCTCTGTGTACTGGGTACCACTGCGGAAACACCGACACTGACTGAGGAAGAAAAAAGACAAATCAAGAAAGTGGTGATAGAACGCGTCAACGGTCGTGTGCCAATTTTGCTGGGCATCAGCAGCAACTGCACGCAGACGGTGCTCAACACGCTGAAAAATGAGGACTTCACAGGAGTGGATGCCGTACTGGTGGCCGTTCCTTATTATAATAAACCTTCACAGGAAGGCATTTACCAGCACTATAAAGCCATTGCCGAAGCTACAGATCTTCCGGTAGTGCTTTACAATGTGCCGGGACGTACCGGTGTGAACATGACGGCCGAAACAACCTTGCGTCTGGCACGCGACTTCAAGAACATCGTGGCTATCAAGGAAGCATCGGGCAACATTACACAGATGGACGATATCATCAAGAACAAACCGGAGAATTTCGACGTAATCTCGGGCGACGACGGTATTACCTTCCCGCTGATTACCTTGGGAGCCGTGGGCGTTATCTCCGTTATCGGAAATGCCTTTCCGCGTGAGTTCAGCCGCATGACACGTCTGGCACTGGCCGGCGACTACAACAATGCGCTGACCATCCATCACCAGTTTACGGAGCTGTTCAAGCTGCTGTTTGTCGACGGTAACCCTGCCGGAGTGAAAGCCATGCTCAGCATGATGGGAATGATTGAGAACCGTCTGCGCTTGCCGCTGGTTCCTACCCGCATCACTACTTACGAACAGATGCGCCGCATACTGGATGAGCTGAAAATAAAATGCTAAAAAAATCACGGCAGAGTCCTGCCGTGACCGCATAAAAAAAAGAGATTTCAAATCTGTACAGAACCTGTCTGATTTGAAATCTCTTTGCTTTTTGTTGTATCCAAAGTCATCTTCTTCAAAGGGCGGGCATCAATTTTCTGCCTGATGCAGAAGCGATGCCAGTTCGGAGGGAGTTACATTCTTTGCCACAATGGCTCCACGGTCGTTCACCAGGTAATTGATGAATCCGTGCTTCAGGTCGTACGACTTGAATATCTCCGAATTTTCACCTTCCATTTCCTGATAGACGTTATCGCTGATACCGTCCTGGCGAACCGCAGCGTTGAATACCGACTGGTAGCGGTCGAATGAAATGGAAATCATCTCAACACGGGCGTCGTCCGAAACCACATTGTGCAGTCTGGCATTGCGTGTACGCGATGCGGCGTCGTAACTGGCCCAAAAGCTCAGCAGGATGTAATTGCCTTTTGCGGCTTGCAGGCTGAGCGGCTGCTTTTCTTTTCCGAGCACTAACTCCGGAGCCTGAGCCCCAAGCGGAAGTTTCTCGGTGGGAGTCTTTCTCTTGTCAAATGACAGAGAAATGAAGGAACTGAATACTAATACAACAAAAAACCACTTTACATTTTTAAGCATGTAATTTGATTTTAGTTAATACTATCCGGTACTGTGTCCTTACAGTGATTTCCTGCCCGGAACATTACTTCTGTGGCCGGAACAGCAGGACTGCCCGGCCACGTGAATCTGGGAAATCCGTTGCAAATATACGGTTTATTTCCCTAAAAAGTTCAGAAAAGTCTAATATTTTATGTTTTTAAGCATAATTTTTAAGTTTCATCTGAAGCATCTCCCCATTTTCTGCCACGTAAACGTACTTGTCGGCCCCACGGTCTTCCACTTCTATACGGTAGTAATTTCCGGTTTCTGTTTCAAAGAAATCCACATCGTCGACCTCCATTCCGCTTCCTGACAAATCGGCCAAAGCTTGACGTACGCCTTCGGGAAGGGTACTGTATTCGCGCTCTTCTATCTCGTATGTAGTATGCATCCAGGAAAGAACTCCATCAGCCAGTTTGTAGTACACTTCTTTCTGACGGCCACCGTCGCTAATTTCCACTTCGATACCTCCTTTTTCTTCTTCAATGTCCAGAATCACAGCCTGAGGATATTTTGTCTTTACCAGCTCCTTCACCTCCGATGTCTGTCCGGGAGTTACCGGAGTATGTTCTCCCCATTCTGCTTCTTCACGAATCAGCGTGCCATCTTCCAGATAGGTAAGTTCATATTCCTTCTCACCCGATTCCACTTCAATGACGTAAATCACGCTGGCATCGGTTTTCTCAATCTTGTCCACATCATCTACTCTCCATGATGCGTATGCACCGGTTTTAAATGCATCTTGCACAGTTTGCGGTAATTGAGCAAAAGGAATGTCATATTCCGTCATCACCCATACACCGTCGGGAGTAAACCATGCTTTGTTCTCATACCCGTTATCTGCAAACTCAGCTTCATAGAACTGACCTTTTTGTTCCCAGTCCACTCTCGATACATTCGGGTATCGGGTATCAAAAGCTTCTTGCAGGTTTGCCGAAACTTGCAAACGGTCGTCATCATCTTTATCACAGCTCTGCAGGCCGACTACACCTAGTGTCATCATTGCCCAAAATACAAACTTCTTCATAATTCAGTGTCCCTTTTTTCTTTTGTTTGTGACAAAGGTCTGACACAATTCTGAAAAGATTTTGAAATAATCTGCGAAGTTGGAAAAAAAATGAGATTTCGCGTGCCCAGTCTATTTTTATCACTATATTTGGGGCACAACAACTTAGCCTATTTATATATGATATATATACACCGCATTCTTGTGATCTTTTTCTGTCTGTTTTTCTCCACTGTATCGGCTCAGAAAGTGGGACTGGTACTCAGTGGGGGCGGAGCAAAAGGTCTGACACACATCGGCATTATCCGTGCACTGGAAGAAAACAACATCCCCATCGACTATGTCACGGGTACTTCCATGGGCGCCATCATCGGTTCGCTGTATGCCATGGGCTATTCGCCGGACGACATGGAAAAGCTCATCAAATCGGAAGATTTCAAACGATGGTATTCCGGAGGGATACAGGAAAAATACATCTACTATTTCAAACGGAATCCGCCTACACCGGAGTTTATCAATATCCGTGTATCATTGAAGAATCCGCTGCACAAGGTAAAAACACAGTTTCTGCCTTCCAGCGTGGTCGACCCGTTGCAGATGAACCTGGCATTCGTGGAACTGTTCGGACAGGCTACTGCGCTCTGCCGGGGGAACTTTGATAATCTGTTCATTCCTTTCCGCTGCGTAGCTTCCGATGTGTATAACAAACGCCCAATCATCTTCAAGGAAGGTGATTTGGGAGATGCCGTGCGTGCTTCCATGAGTTTCCCTGGCATGTTCAAACCCATTGAAATAGATTCCGTACTGGCGTATGACGGAGGAATATATAACAATTTTCCTGTTAATGTAATGACGGAGGACTTTCATCCGGACATCATTATCGGTAGCGTGGTAAGTTCCAATCCCGGGAAACCGCAGGAGGGAGACATCATCGGACAGCTGGAAAGCATGATCATGCAGAAAACAGATTACTCCGTTCCCGATTCTACGGGCATCCTGATGACCTTCAAATACGATGATGTGAGCCTGATGGACTTCAACCGCTTTGACGAACTCCACGACATCGGCTATAAGCGTACCATGGAACTGATGGATTCCATCAAGAACCGGATATCGCGCCGTATGGACTATCGCTTGCTGGAGAAGGAACGCATGGCATTCAAAAAGAAAATGCCTGAATTCCGCTTCCGCAATATCATTATTCATGGAGCAAACGACCAGCAGAAAAAATACATCCGTAAGGAATTCCATAGCGAAGAAGACGGCACATTCTCTCTGGAAGAGCTTCGGAAAGGATATTTCCGCCTGATGTCATCCGATAATATGATTTCTGAGATTATTCCTCATGCGGTATATAATCCCTACGAAAACGATTTTAATTTGGATTTGAAAGTACGTATGAAGGATGACCTCTCTCTGAGAGTAGGAGGAAACGTTGGCTCAAACGGAGCCAATCAGGTATATATAGGAGCCACCTACCACAACTTGAACAATTTATCCAAGGAATTCTCACTGGATGGGCAGCTGGGACAAATCTACAACAACTTGCAGCTATCCGGACGTATTGACTTGCCAACCCGGTTGCCGACTTCGTATCGTCTGGTTGCTTCCTTATCTACCTTCGACTACCTGAAGCAGGAAAAACTGTTGAGCAAAGGAAATACTCCGATTTTCAACAAACAAAAAGAAGAGTTTGTCAAGTTGTTTGTATCCATGCCTTTCCTGAGCAGGCAAAAAGCAGAATTCGGTATCGGGGTAGGCCAGTTGGAAGACCAATACTTCCAGACGAACGTCATTGACTTTAGCTCAGACGTACGCGACGCCAGCAAATATACCATATTTGGCGGTTCGGTTGCATTGGACGGAAATACACTTAACAGCCGGCAGTTTGCCACTTCCGGACGGCATGAAAGACTTGCCGCACACATTTATACTGGGGTGGAACGGTACTATCCAGGAAACGAAGATCCCGCCTATACGGAAAACTATAAATACATCCAATCATGGCTGCAAATAGCCTATGAACTGGAAAAGTATCATACACTCAACCCTCATTTCTCGCTAGGAACCTACCTGAAGGCCTATTATTCTTCGCGTAACTTTAGCCACAATTACCGGGCTACCATGATGCAGGCTGGAGAATTTGCACTTACGGCTCACAGTAGAATCACCTACAACGAAGCATTCCGGGCTAATCAGTTTGTAGGAGCAGGTGTATGTCCAATCTACCAGTTCAACAGCGTGCTTCAGGTAAGACTAGGCATGTATGGATTCGCACCGATTTTCCCCATTCGGGAAGAAAGTGGTAAAGCACGCTATGGAAAAGTGTTCTCACAGTTCGAATATATGGGCGAACTGAATCTGGTAGTCAGACTTCCTTTCGGCTCCATATGTGCCTACCTAAATCACTATAGTTCACCGAGTAACAACTGGAATTTAGGCCTCACACTAGGCTGGCAGATATTTGGAAGTCGGTTTATGGAATAATTTTTATTGAAAAAAATCGCAGAAATATTTGGAAGTTTCGTACAAACTCCATACCTTTGCACCCGTCAAACAAAAAGGACATGGCCGCGTAGCTCAACTGAATAGAGTAGCTGACTACGGATCAGCCGGTTACAGGTTTGAATCCTGTCGCGGTCACCTTCCTTATTAGTTTGAATGAAATGATTGGCCGCGTAGCTCAACTGAATAGAGTAGCTGACTACGGATCAGCCGGTTACAGGTTTGAATCCTGTCGCGGTCACCATTTTCTACTGAAGATTTAGAAATAATTGGCCACGTAGCTCAACTGAATAGAGTAGCTGACTACGGATCAGCCGGTTACAGGTTTGAATCCTGTCGTGGTCACTTTTCTAATCAAAATTTGAACGATTGGCCGCGTAGCTCAACTGAATAGAGTAGCTGACTACGGATCAGCCGGTTACAGGTTTGAATCCTGTCGCGGTCACCAAAAAGCACCTTTTTAAAAGAGGTGCTTTTTTTGTATCTGCAACTTTGCTATCTACAGCATAATCCAAGGGATTCGGCCGTTTATCAAGTTTAACTGCGAATTTGCGATTCAACATAAAATTTGCTAGAAAAAGACTCTTCCATGTGCCAACGCTTACTCTTTATTAATTTTCCGTAAGAAAAAACGTAGAACAACGTTTCCTGAAAATATTTTTTACAGAAATCCCCTCAAAAGACTAAGGAAGAAGAGAACACCATACGAAAATCTCAAAAACAGAGCGAGAACTACTTTCCACAATGAAATTTCCTGCTCCTATAAAATTTTGAACGCATTTCTACAAAGAGAGAGAATGTTATTTTTCTAATTAAACATAATACGGATTATATCCATTATGCGTTTATCAAAAAATGTAAGTGTATTTAAAGGAAAACGTACTTGCATTTAATCTACAACGCCTTTGCGTTCCAATTAAAACGTAAGTACGTTTTTTAAGGCCTTATTCGCACGATTCTATACATCAATAAGCAGATGATTTCAATACCATTTTTATTCGCTTTTGGGGCTTGAGATTATCGATTCTGCGAATAATAAAAACCAAGGACCGAATCCACGGATGGAAACGGCCCTGAGAATTCGTTTTTCTATGACAAGACTTTATTTAATCACCAAAATCGGCGTGTTGGAATGGAAAATCATCCGACGGGCAATGCTGGGATTAAACAAGCGTGCAAAGACGTTCCGCTTGTAATTTGACAGACACAGCACGTCAATGCCTTTTTCCTTGACATATGCGTCCAAATTGCTAAGCAGACTTTCTCCGCCCAACATGTCGTAATCAATTGTCAGCTGCGGATATTGCTTCTTGAAATATTCCTGGATGCCCACCAGCTTGATTTCATTCCACGTACGCTTCTGCGCATTGTCGCTCAGATGGATCAACGATACTTCAAAATGATAATCCTTGAAAGTCGTTACCAGTGAGTCAAATGCAATCAAGTCACGCTGGTCAAAACTGGTAAAGAATGCGACCTTATGGATTTCATCGAAGTTTTTCTTCTGCGCATTTTTCGGGATGGCATAGACAAATACCGGGCTACGGTCGATGATTTCGGCCGTTACACTACCGATAAGATCCATTTCCTTCTCGCCTTTTCCGCGCGTTCCCATGATGATTATGAGCGGCTTTTCCTCGCGTGCATAATGCAGGATTTCTTCTTCCGGTACACCTTCTTTCAGAGTGCAGGTGTACTTCACATCAGGAAGTTCTCCTTTCTGAATACGTTCTTTAATACTGTTTATCAAATTGTTAAGCTGTTCATGAATACTATCGAGCATGCTCTTAATGCCCAATTCATGCTCCATCGGCAACCCGTAGTTTTCTGTCGCATACTGCAAACTCGGCATGTATACCGGACTGAAATACACGTGCATCAGCACGACTTCTGCCTGTATCTTGGCTGCAAAATTGAAACCGAATTCACAGGCAGCCATCGAATAATCAGAAAAGTCGACCGGTATCAGCACCTGCTTGCCATGCTTTTCTTCCGTTTTTTCCTCATTGACCACGTCTTCGGCCAACCACGCAGAACTTTCAATGATTTTCAATGCCCTGGGCAGATCACTTTCGCGGATGCGTATTCTCACGCCCGAAGAAATGACAGGCTGAATCAGGTTGACATTATGGATGCAAGCCTCAATTCCTTCATTTTCAAGCACATTCTTTAGAATCTGGGCTTTAGAATAAGTAAGAATGGCCAGTGTTACAAGTTTTTCTTCCATGGCTTCTGCATTTTTAGGTTAATATCATATTATCGGATAAACAATAAGGGCCGTAACAGGAACGGATACTCTCCCACTCTCTTGTTACAGCCCTTATCTTATATCAAGCGCGTTGTTCTTCCTTCAGAATGGCTATTGCCTTATCGAGTACCGTAGTATCGTCAAGCATCACCAGTCCGCCGTCAGGACCCGGTTCGAGATGGATACCTACGCTTTTTCCGTCCTTGAAGTTATGTCCGCCAAAGAAATTACGCACCGTTTCCACGCTGAGGTTCAACTCATCCGCAATGCGATGCATGCTTCCCGTGGGCAAAGAATCTTTGATTTTACGAAGTTCGTTAAAGGTTATTGTTCTGTTCATAGTAGTCATAATTAAGTGTTAGACAAAATGTTGTTTTTAATATCGATTTAAATATAGCAAAAGATTGTGATAGCACAAACTTTCCAACCGTTTTTTTCGAAAATATCTTACTTCCCGGTCAGAAATGCAGACCTTTTGCCACTATCATTCCTCCGATTATCGCATAGAGATAAGTCAGCAGCAGTGTAGCATGCAGAATGGAAATATCATCTTTGGTATATCCGCCCTTGGTGTACTGGGTGGAAATATACTGCGGACAATCGAAGAATTTCTTGCGCAGACGTGCGTACAGCAGGTACACAAGCACACCGACAACCGATCCGGCCACTGCCCCACACAGAATGTCACCAGGATAATGCACACCTAAATACATGCGTGAGTACGAAGGAATCATTGCCCACAGAAACATCATGCAGGTGAAAGGCAGATAGCGCACCAGCAACGAAGCAAACATCGCTACGGCAAAGGTATTGGCGGCATGGCTGGAGATAAATCCATACAAGCCTCCCCGATAGTCGTTCACCGTCTGCACCAGATACATCAGTCCTGGGTCTTGAGTGGGACGAAAACGGGCAAAATAAGGCTTGCAGAGTCCCGACGCAAACTGGTCGGCCAGCGTAACGCACAAAGCGAACACCAGCGTGATGACTATTCCTTGCGGCACACGGTTATTCTTAAACACGACATACAGCAACACCAGTACGGCCGGAATCCATGTCTTGGTGTCTGTCACTGTCCACATGAATCCATCCCAGAACAAGGAGTCGCTTCCGTTAAGAGAAAGTAGCAAAGCCTTGTCGGCCTCTATGAGTTGCTGTATGTCTGCCATTTATGCTTATTTGAATTAAATGATTTCAATTGCTTCCGTCTTCACCCAGCCTTTGTTGCCGTCTTCCAAGCGGATTTCCTTCCAGCCTTTCATCGAATTGTCCTCGATGAAGACTTTCGTACCTTCATGCAGCACGAACAAGTCGGTTCCGCTTTCGTTCGGCGTACTCTTGACATTGATTGTCGGCTCCATCACAATGGCTCCCGTACGGTCTACCAACTCCGCTTTCTGCTCACTGGCAAAAATATTGCTGCACACCGTCACAATCAGGAATACCACCGCTCCGATAAATCCGGCTTTCTTTATCCAAAGGCGGTTGCCGAAGATATAAAAAGATACTCCTATCAGCAAAAGAATGAACGAGAAAATTCCCACATAGCCCCAGCTCTGTTCGCTCATCATGTTGACCAGCGATTTATACCACGTCACGATGAACACTTCGGCAGTAGGCGTAATCTTATCCACCGTCTTGCTGCGTGCCATGTCCAGATTAAAACGGATATCCGCGTCTCCCGGGTTCAAGAGAAGTGCCCGTTCGTAGTTGAGCACTGCCTTGGCCGTATTCTTCAGCTTGAAGTACGCGTTTCCAAGATTATAATAGATGTCGGCCGATTCTCCCTGCGTCTGCAGGATTTCTTCATACAAGGACGCTGCCTCGCTGAACTTTTCCTTCTGGTATGCTTCGTCAGCTTCCGCCTTTGTGGGAGCTGCCACGGCAAACTGAATATACCCAATCAGGCCTATCAATAATAAAGACAATTTCTTCATATTTAGTCTGCTCTCCTATCCGTTTTAATGTTTGATACTATTTTCCATTTTACTGATGACTTCCACAGAAGCGGAATATACCTTGTCCATCGCCTCGTTTTCGTTGCCCGGAGCATAACGTGCATATTCACATTCGTTGAGCACACCAATGAACTCGGCAATCAAGGCTTTCTGCACGCCGTAGTTGGTCAGTTCGGCCTCAATATTGTCTTTCGACAGCTGAGATACCGGAATACTGAGCTTGTCGCTGATGTATCCCCACAAAGCCTTCAGCACTTCGTCATAGAACTCATTCTTCTTATTTTCTGCCAGCAACTTACCAGCCAGTTTCATACGGCGTGTAGCCACCTTGTTGGCTTTCTTGGTCTTCACCTTCGCCACGTTGGCATTTTCGAGGGCTTTCTGGCGATAAATCACTGCAAAGACAACGAACAGCAGCAACGGAATCAGGTAGCACAGGTAATATCCCACGGTACCGAAGAAGAAGTCTCCCTTCGGACGAAGTGAAGAATCGCCCAACTTGATAAAGCGGATATCCCTACCCAGCATCTTCACGCTCTCCTTGTTAGTGAAGTCTGAAATTACCTGATCGGCATTTCCCTGTCCTTTGGCCACCTTCAGGTTATAAGCCTCTGTTTTCAGAGTCTTGTAGCTGTTGCTCTTCAGGTCGAAGTAGGTAAATTCTACTGCCGGAATTGTAAAGTTGCCGGCATGACGCGGAATTGCCAGGTATTCGAATGTCTTCGTACCCGTCAGTCCACTGTTGGTCAGCTTATAATCATCGGTCACTTTCGGGTCATAGATTTCGAAATCCTGCGGGAATTTTACTTCCGGCGTACCGATAAGCTTCATGTTTCCTGTACCGCTCAGTGTCAGTTTGATGGTCACAGCATCGTTGGTCTTTACGTCAGTCGCATTGATAGACGATGCCAGTTTGAACTCACCCACTGCTCCAGAGAATCCGGCCGGTTTGGCAGGAAGCGGCTGCACGTTAATCACTACTTTCGGAGTCGTAATTTTCTTCTTCACTTCCACGTGTCCTCCGCCATTGAAGAAAGCATCAAACGGGTCGTCCGAAACGGTCTGCTGGGCAACCACCCCATCAAATGTAATAGAAGGGATTTCCAGTTTACCCGTCTGCTGCGGGAACAACACATACTGGCTCCATACAGTCGTATTGTAATTCCGTCCTTTATAATGTTCCAGCGTAAAAGTCTTCTGCTGCGGCAATTCTACCTCCTGCGTATGGAAACCCTTCAAATCGGGCATCTTGCCATACAACTGACGCAGATTCACCACGGTATATACCTTATAAGTCAGCAGAATGGCTTCCTGCTCGTGTACGGTGGTTTTGCTGGCTGTAGCCGTGATAAACAAATCGTTGGCTGAGATACGGCTGCCTGCTGCCTGGCTACGTGAAGAAGAAGCACTGCCTCCCCCGTTGTTGCCACTATTTCCCGACTTCTGGTCCTGCGGAAGCACCTTGATGGAAATGGCATTGGAAAAGACTTTCTCTCCATTTACCTCTACACTGGCTGCCGGAATGGTATACGTACCGGGACTTCCCGCCAAAAGGATATAAGTGAACGCCGTAGAGCTATTCGATGTACGCTTTCCGTTGATAATCTGAATACTGCTCTGCTGAGAGCGGCTCGGTCCCATCAGCACGTCAAAGCCCTTGATGGAAGGAGCACGGAAATCCTTGATGTCTTGCGAATTGACCGTGAATACTAGTCGTACCTGGTCACCGCTTACCACCACGTCGGCAGCTTCTGCCACAAAGCGTACCTTGTCGGCAGCTTTCACCTGCCACGCCGCAAGTATCGTAAAAAGTAAGAATATTATCTTTCGCATTATTCTGTTATTTATGATTATTCATTTGTTCTTCATTGCTTCCAGCCTTACCAGTCTTTTTCCAGCTTGCGTCCCTGCACCTGAATCTGCTTCTTCACCTTATCCTGCACGTTCTTTTCGTCCTGCATCACGGCGTTGAGCAACTGCTGGGCATTTTCCTTCGACATCTGGTTCTGGTTTTGCTGCTGTTGCTGCGGATTCTGCTGCTGTTCTTTCTTGTTCTGGTCTTGCTGGTCCTTGTTCTGCTGCTTGTCATCCTGCTTCTGGTCCTGCTTGTTTTGCTGCTGGTCCTGATTCTGCTGATTCTGCTGCTGATCTTTCAACTGCTTCTGCGCCAGTGCCAGGTTGTAGCGGGTTTCATTATCCTTCGGATTGTTGCGCAAGGACTGCTTATAGGCTTCGATACATTGCGGCAACTGTTTGGACGACTGCAGAATGACTCCCATATTATGGTAAATCTGTGCCAGCTTCTTCTTGTCCTTCTCCAGACGGGAAGCTGCATCAAACTGCTCCATAGCCTCTTTGGCCTTTTCCTGCATCATCAGCGCATTTCCCAGATTGTACATGGCATCGGCCGACTTGGGATTCAGCTCCAGCGCCTTCCGGTAGTCTACTTCCGCCTTGACAAACAAGCTGTCCTTGTAAAGCTTGTTGCCGCTTCGCAGATAATCACGGTCTGTTTTCTGTCCGTATCCGGCCACGGCAGTCAGGGCCAGACACATACACAGAATATATCCTTTCACTTTCATCTCCAGTTTCATTTAAAGAGTTTCACATTCTTGAAAAGCGGATTCTTGCGGTTCAGAATCATCAGGTCGGCAGCCAGTAAAAGAATGGCCAGCCAGGCCAACACCTGGAACTGCTCGTCGAACTCCGTAAAGACCTGTGTCTCTACATCCGCCTTCGCCAGTTTGATTATTTCCGCATTCAGCGCCTTTTCGGCATTGTTGGTATTGTCTACACGCACGTAAATACCATTTCCGGCTTTAGCAATCTCCTGACACATCTGTTCGTTCAGGCAAGTCACGACCACATTACCGTCCTTGTCGCGACGGAATTCATTGGTACCTTCCACCGGAATAGGTGAACCATCGGGTGAACCTACTCCCAAAACAAATACACGCATACCCTTCTTGGCAGCTTCCTGAGCAGCCTCGATGGCTCCTCCTTCGTGGTTCTCACCATCGGTAATCAGCACGATGGCACGTCCTACTCCTTCATTCGGAGTGAAACTCTTCATAGCCAGGTCGATGGCTCCGCGGATGTCCGTACCCTGTGTGGTAATCAAGGAAGGAGAAATCGTCTCCAGAAACATCTTGGCCGATACATAGTCGCTCGTAATCGGGAGCTGTGTGAAAGCTTCACCTGCAAACACAATCATGGCCACTTTATCGTTGTTGAAGGTCTCCACCAGACGGGAAATCAGCTTCTTCGATTTTTCCAGACGGCTGGGAGCAACATCCTGTGCCAGCATGGAGTTTGAAATATCCAGTGCCACCACCGTTTCCACACCCTGACGCTTCACCGTTTCCATCTTTGAACCGAACTGCGGACGAGCCAGCATGAAAATAACCATGGCCAGCGCAGAAAGCGTCAGCCAGAATTTTACGTCCGGACGATATTTCGACACATCCGGCATGAGATGTGCCAGCAACTCCGGACTACCATATTCGCGCAACTTCTTGCGACGGCGATAGTTCGAATAAAAATAGAACACAGCCAGCAAGGGCAGCACAATCAGTAAATACAAATATTGAGGTTCTCCAAATCGAAACATGACTTCTTATTTTAAGGTATTTTCTTCAAAACTGTATTCCGCAAAAGAATTTCAAGCAAGATGCTCAGGAATGCAATCAGTGCAAACACCGCATAGGCTTCTTCACGTTTGCTGAATTCCTTCACGTTCAGTTTTGTTTTTTCGAGTTTGTCAATTTCACGGTACACTTCCTTCAGCTTCGTATTGCTGGTAGCACGGAAATAGTTTCCATTAGTTGTTCCGGCAATCTGGCTCATGGTCTGTTCGTCGATTTCCACCGGCATCTGTACATACTGCACACCGGCGTACGTCTGCATCGGATAAGGTGCCGTACCGTTAGTTCCTACACCGATGGTGTACACACGGATACCAAACTGCTTGGCTATTTCAGCCGCAGTAAGCGGAGAAATGTCTCCCCGGTTGTTCACACCATCCGTCAGCAGGATAATAACCTTTGACTTGGCCTTGCTGTCTTTCAGACGACTCACTGCGTTGGCCAGTCCCATACCCAGTGCCGTACCGTCTTCAATCATTCCGCGCTGTACCATGTCGCAGCTCACACTCTGGAACAGATTCAACAGTACTCCGTGGTCTACTGTCAGCGGACACTGCGTAAATGCTTCTCCCGCAAAGATAGTCAGACCGATATTATCGTTCGGACGCCCGTTGATAAACTCTGCCGCTACCTGCTTGGCTGCTTCAATACGGTTCGGCTTCAAATCCTCGGCCAGCATACTGGTCGACACGTCGACCGCCAGCATGATGTCAATACCTTCAATCTCCGTGTTCTGCCAGTTATCGGTAGTTTGCGGACGTGCCAGTACCAGCACAATCATCACAAACGTCAGAATACGAAGCACAAACGGCGCATGCAGCAAATAAATCTTCCAACTGCGCGGAGCCTTCATGTACATCCATGTGGTAGATACCTGCATGGTCGGTTCCGCCTTTTTGCGGCGCATCACGTACCACACGATATACGGAATCAGCAGCAAAAGCAGAAACAGATATTCTATATTCGCAAAAATCATAGTCTCAATTCATTATTAAATTAGAAAAAGAGGTCGATGATATGGCGCACAGACAAATACAAAGCAATCAGTGCGGCCACACCCGTAATGGCAATGCTGCACAGCAAGGCAATTCGTCCCTGTTTGGAACGCTTCTCCTCCACTTTGATTTCCGTCGGCTCCTTCTTGGCGTTCGGGTCTTCCTCTATCTTAGTCTGGTTGATGAAATCTACCGCATTCACCAGGTTCATATCGTTTTCATTCATCAGCGGCGCATATTTCGCAAACTTCACCAGGTCGGCTGTTTCAAACATCACCTTCAGGTCGTGGATAGATTCCTTGTCCTTCTCCTCCAACAGACGCTCGATAATTTCCGCAGACGTCATTTCCATGGCATTGAATCCGAAACGCTCCTTTATATATATACGGATGACATCGGTCAGCTCCGTATAATAAGCTTTCGGATCTTCACGCTTGACCACCTTGTCTGCCTTGATAGTTTCAATCTTCTTCATGGCAGCCAAATGAGGCGGAAGTTTAGGTTCTACCTTGATAATCTTGATGATAGGCTTATTGTCACGATAGCGAATGATAAAGAAGGCAGTCACCACTCCCAAAGCAATCAGCAACAGGATAGAATATACCATCGGTGCCAAGTCTTCCCAGGTAAGAGGTACTTCCTGAATGGATTTCGGACCAAAGAACTGGTCAAGATGCAAGGTATCCACCGGAATGGAGTACACTTTCAATGCCAGGGCTTTTGAACGGTAAGCCTTATCATTGACCAGCACTTCAAACGGCGGAAGATAATACAGAGCCGAATCAAAAGAAGTCACTGTATATTCCTGTGACACCAGCCAGCGCTTGTTGTCGTTCAGCAGCTGCGTGTCGGGCTTGGCCACATCCAGAATCTCCACTCCCCTGACCAGCGTATCACGCAGCAACGGCAGGCGCAATTTCTGGTTGGCATCCATGCTGACCTGCAATTTGATTTTCGCCTGCTCACCAATAAGCAGCTGCAAGGAGTCGATAGTAGCTTCCACCGTCACCTGCTGGGCTTTCAAGCCCGTTACACAGCATAAAATCAACACAGCACAGCAACATGCCTTTATCATTTTTGAGTAGTATAATAAGAGATGTCTCATGTCAACTGTCAGTTTCGTTTTGCAAATAAATTCAGCAATGCCTTCACATAATCCTGATCTGTACGTACAGATACAGAATCCACATTGCTGTGAGTAAATGTGTCATTCAGCTTCTGCTGCTTTTCCTTCCACCAGGCATGATGTGCATTACGCAATGCCTTTGATGAAGTATCAATCCACTGCTCATGACCGGTTTCCGCATCACGCACGTGCATCAGTCCCACGTCCGGAAGTTCTTCCATACGACGGTCGTACACCTGCACAGCCACCACATCATGTTTCCGGTTGGCAATCGTCAACGCATTCTGGAAATCACGTTCGTCAATAAAGTCGCTCAGCATAAAGGCCGTACAGCGTTTCTTCAGCACATTCGTCAGGTACTCAATGGCACACTGCAAATTGGTGCGCTGACTTTCCGGCTTGAAATCAAGCAGCTCACGAATAATATACAGAATATGCTTGCGGCCCTTCTTGGGAGGGATAAATTTCTCGATACGGTCGGAAAAGAAAATCACACCGATTTTATCATTGTTCTGAATGGCGGAAAAGGCGATTGTAGCCGCAATCTCCGTCACCATTTCTTTCTTCAGCTGCTGAATGGTACCGAAGTCCAAACTGTTGGACACGTCCACCAGCAACATGACCGTAAGTTCACGTTCTTCCTCAAAGACTTTCACGAATGGTTTGTCGAAGCGAGCGGTCACATTCCAGTCAATATCGCGCACGTCATCCCCATACTGATACTCGCGGACCTCTGAAAAGGCCATACCACGCCCTTTGAAGGCCGAATGATACTGACCGGCAAAAATATTGCTCGAAAGTCCCCGGGTCTTGATTTCAATCTGACGGACACGCTTTAAAAGTTCACTTGTCTCCATTCCTTTAATATTTGACCGTGTTCCTCTGGGGCAACCAAAGGAACACAGCTTAGTCATTTATAATCATGCAGCCTTCCGACTGCGAATAAAAGCCGACGGGAACTCTCTTCCCCGTCTGCAACCGTTACAGGTATCAATGAATCAGGGCACTTCAACCTTGTTCAGAATCTTGCTGACGATTTCATCAGAAGTCACGTTGGTAGCTTCTGCTTCATAAGTCAGACCGATACGGTGACGAAGCACGTCATGAGCCACGGCTCTCACATCTTCCGGAATCACGTATCCACGACGTTTGATGAAAGCGTAACTACGTGCAGCCAGTGCCAGATTAATAGAAGCACGAGGAGAACCTCCAAAGCCAATCAAGCCCTTCAGTTCTTTCAAGTCGTATTTTTCCGGATAACGGGTAGCAAATACGATATCTGCAATGTACTGTTCAATCTTTTCATCCAGGTATACCTGACGAACCACTTCACGGGCAGCAATAATGTCTTCAGTCTTCAAAATAGGACGAACTTCCGTACGCTCTCCGTTGATGTTCTGACGGATAATCTTCTTTTCTTCTTCCAGCTTCGGATAATCAATAATCACCTTCAGCATGAAACGGTCTACCTGTGCTTCAGGCAACGGATAAGTACCTTCCTGCTCAATCGGGTTCTGCGTAGCCATTACCAGGAAAGGCTTCGGAAGTGCAAAAGTCTGCTTACCCAGTGTCACCTGACGTTCCTGCATGGCCTCGAGCAAGGCACTCTGTACTTTAGCCGGTGCACGGTTAATTTCATCGGCCAGTACAAAGTTGGCAAAAACCGGTCCTTTGTTGGCAACGAACTGCTCATCCTTCTGACTGTAAATCATCGTACCGATAATATCGGCCGGCAGCAAGTCAGGAGTAAACTGCACACGACTGTATTTTGAATCGATCAATGAAGCAAGGGTTTTGATTGCCAAAGTCTTTGCCAATCCCGGAACACCTTCCAGCAGAATATGTCCGTCGGAAAGCAACCCAATCAATAAAGATTCGATAAGATGTTTTTGACCTACGATTACCTGATTCATTCCCTCCATCAGGTTTGTCACAAACGCGCTCTGGCGTTCGATTCGTTCATTCAATTCACGAATGTCAATAGCTTCAGCCATAATTTTCTTCTATTTTAGTTCTCTTTTTTTTCATTAAAAAATGCCCTTTCAGAACATATATCCAAAAAGACACCCCAAAATTAAGGTATTCCCTTAACAGGCACAATAAATTTTGATAAAAAAATATAGACGGGGTTCGCCTTTTAAGGCTTATTGAACTAAAGAAAATTAAAAAGGCCTTGTTTGAATTGAAACAAGGCCTCTCGTTATTTTTTAGGAGTAAGTTGCGGAATCTGAATTGTGGTACCCACCGGCACGTTATCCGGATTCTTGATAATAGCCTTATTGTGCTTCACCAGATAAGGCCACAGTTTTTTATTTCCGTAGAATTTCAGGGCCACACGTACCAGGCTCTCCCCTGGTTTAAGGGTATATGAGCCCTGACTTCCAGTTATCTGGTATTCAACCGTATCGGCTAAGGTTTCCCTTTTCGGTACAGACGTAGATGCTACGGGAGTTTTTTCTTCTTTCTTCGCGACGGTTTTCAAGGTATCCTTCTTCTGCACCAAGGAAGAATCCGTTTTTACGACTAAAGTATCAGCCAACTGCAAGGAGTCCGAAACCACAACAGGTGCAGGCGTTTTCTGTGTTTCGTTCATCAACTTCTCTACCACCTGTTCCGGAATATAGCGTCGGCCCGAGGTCAATACCCATGTCACGATTCCTCCTATGAAAATACCTGCCAGCAAGATGGAGGCAATCATACACCACGGCACATTGGCTTCTTTCCCTGATGGAGTCAGATCAGCAGCGGGAATCCTTTCTTCCTTTTCAGGCAACGTATCTTCCTGCTTTTCTTTCACCTCCTCTTTCTCAGAAACCACCTTCTCCGTTATTGACGCCTGAACAGGTTCCTCTTCTATCGGAGAAGCAGCTTCCGTTTGTGGCAATACTTCATCAGTTTCTTCCGTAGCCGGTTCTGTTGGAGATTCAATTACCACATCGGTTTCTCCGGCCTTCTCTTCCTCGGTTACTGTCTCTTGAGCTTCCACCCCGGTTTCGCCCTCAGGCAAGTCAGTAAAATGCACTTCATCTTTCAGCAGTACCGGCTGGAAATGCGCAAAAGGCTTATTCACCAAATCCTTCAATCCGGTTTCCGGGATAAACGAAACACGCGTATGTGATTGGCTATCCGTAGTTTCCTGTCCGCTGGGAATCGTTTCTTCAGTAGCGTCTACCGTAATCAGTTTAAACGTACCCAGACCTTTCACCTTTACATACTTGTCCCTTGCCAAAGCTTCTTCTATCAATGACAGAAATTCCTTGGCAAAAAGCGCCGCATCAGCCTGGCTCAACTGGCTTTTGCGAGCAAATAAATCCACAAGTTCATGTAAAGTTATTTTATCATTCATCCGACAAGACGTTTTTAACCCTTCCTTTTAACGAAGTAGCCGACTTAAAACTGACAGCCAGTTCGGGAGGTACCAGAAAGCGCTGTTTGGTGACGGGATTCACAGAAATATACTCCATCTTTTTCTCCACCTCAAACGAGCCGAAATCCTGTAGCACCACCATCTTATTCTCCTGTAAAGACTGCGACACACACTCCGTGAAAGAAGCCAGCAAAGACGCTGTTTCCTTTTCGGTTTTCTCCAAACGACGGGAAAGTTCTTCTATGAATTCCTTGTTGGTCATTTTATTTTACGATTGTAGCATACAAATCAAAATCATCTGCATCGTACACCTTTACCCGATGGAAACTGCCGATTCTCAGACGGTGATTTTCCACCTTTATCAATACCTCCGGATCGACTTCCGGTGAATCAAACTGTGTACGGCCGATATAATAATCACCTTCCTTACGGTCAATGATTACCTTGAATTCCTGTCCAATCTTGCGATGAGACAAGTCGGCAGAGATTTCCTGCTGCAATTCCATCAGTTTATCCAGGCGCTGCTGCTTGACTTCCTGCGGAATCTCATCTTTATAATGCTTGGCAGAATAGGTGCCCTCTTCTTCCGAATAGGCAAATGCACCCATACGATCGAAACGTGCCGTACGGACAAATTCCATCAGTTCCTCAAAATCCTGCTCCGTTTCACCCGGATGACCTACCATCAATGTAGTACGCAAATGAATGCCAGGCACCTCCTTACGGAACTTCTCTATCAACTGATAGGTTTCTGCCTTCGTCACATGGCGACGCATCTTTTGCAGCATGTTATCGCTGATATGCTGCAAGGCAATGTCCATATACTTACATACGTTATCGTTTTCACGCATCATGCGGAACAAATCTTCCGGGAAATGAGCGGGATAAGCATAATGCAGACGAATCCATTCCACACCCGGGATATGTGCCATCTGTTCTATCAGATCCGGCAACATCTGTTTTTTATACAAATCCACTCCGTAATAGGTCAGTTCCTGTGCAATGACCTGAAATTCTTTCACCCCTTCGGAAACCAGCAAGCGCACTTCGTCCAGAATTTCTTCCATAGGACGAGACACATGTTTACCGGTAATGATAGGAATGGCGCAATAAGAACACTTGCGGTCGCAACCTTCTGATATTTTCAGGTATGCATAATGCTTCGGAGTCGTCAGATGACGCTCAATGGCAAATTCAGAATGATAGGCCTTTCCTAAATCGGCCAAAAGTTCATTCCAGTTGAACTTCCCATAGAATTTGTCGACCTGCGGAATCTCCATCTGCAAGTCCTTTAGGTAACGTTCCGACAGACAACCCATTACATACAGTTTTTTCAAGCGTCCCTCTTCCTTTGCCTGACAGAACTCCAGAATCATGTTGATAGATTCCTCCTTGGCATCACCTATAAAGCCACACGTATTGATAACGGCAATTTCTCCCTGCGGATGGTCGCTGTCATGTGTCACCTTGTAGCCGCTAGCTTCCAGCTGTTTCATCAGCTTTTCGGAATCTACCAGATTTTTCGAGCATCCTAAAGTAATTATATCGATTGTATTCTTTCTCATTTTTCAGTGGTTGAGCCAAACAATGAATCCACGAACTCACGGCGACGGAATATCTGCAAATCTTCCATGCCTTCTCCCAGACCGATGTATCTTACCGGAATCTTAAACTGGTCGGAAATTCCAATCACTACTCCACCCTTGGCCGTTCCGTCAAGTTTGGTGATAGCCATGGCGGTTACTTCTGTAGCCAAAGTAAACTGTTTGGCCTGTTCGAATGCATTCTGTCCGGTAGAGCCGTCCAGCACCAGCAACACTTCATGAGGTGCATCGGGTACCACCTTTTTCATCACGTTCTTGATTTTTGTCAGCTCGTTCATCAAACCAATCTTATTGTGCAAACGTCCTGCCGTATCAATGATTACCACGTCAACATTATTAGCCTTGGCAGAACTCAGCGTATCAAAAGCTACTGAAGCAGGGTCAGCTCCCATTTTCTGTTTTATTACCGGTACACCCACACGTTCTCCCCAGATGTCAAGCTGTTCTACAGCTGCGGCACGGAAAGTATCTGCGGCACCCAGATAGACCTTTTTCCCGGCTTTTTTAAACTGATAAGCCAGCTTACCGATAGTCGTCGTTTTTCCTACTCCGTTCACGCCTACCACCATAATCACATAAGGAGTCTTATCCTGAGGCACATCAAAATCGGCAGCATCCACCGTATTGTTTTCCATCAGCAACGCCGCAATCTCCTCACGAAGGATATTGTTCAGCTCCTGTGTATTCACATACTTATCCTTTGCCACTCTGGTTTCAATGCGCTTGATAATGTTCAGCGTAGTTTCTACTCCCACATCAGACGTAATAAGCACTTCTTCCAGATTGTCCAGCACCTCGTCATCCACCTTTGATTTTCCGGCCACCGCACGTGCTATTTTTCCAAATACACTTTCTTTGGTCTTAGACAATCCTTTGTCTAATGTTTCTTTTTTTTCCTTTGAGAAAAAACTAAAAAATCCCATACAACTTACTTTTATCAGTTTCTGACACAAAGATATAACTATTATTAATTATATCAAATGCAATCATTTAAAAATCAAAACATTAATACTAGCGGAAGATTTTTATGTAAAACATACGTAAAACAAATCACAGAATTTTTTGTATCTCACGCTATTTTCAGTACAAATATAGTGATTTTTTTTTAAGATTCCTGTAACACATAATTTATCGCTTCCTCAGTGGCTTTTTCTCTTTCTTCCTCCAACTCAGAAGATAATCGGCTTATCAAGTCCATGTCTCCGGTAACAGATTCCATACGATTCCCCTCTTTGTCGGCAATAATGAGTTTATAATGCCCGTATCCGATGAACTTTTTAAATAAGGTATATTGCTGCTGTGCCATAAGAAAGCGTTTTACAGCGGGAAAAGAAAACGACCCACTGACCCGTCGCGTTACATATTCTTGAGTCGAATACAGTGATGCCATTAAGCTACCACACGGGAGTGAGCCGTATATGATGAAGCAACTGGCAAATATGTATTGTCAGTTGCTCAACGACCGAAACACATGTTTCGACTCAAATAAAATATGTAACGCAATACAAAGATGGGGATTTTATCTGGAAAAACAAAGCCCCTTCCGGATATTAATCTGGTCGGGGCTTTTGTTTGCTAATAAAAGCAAACTTCTACACGACAAAGATAGTCATTTATATTAGATACTTTATTTTTTTGCCATTTCTTCCAAATTATCAGCAGCCCATCTTAAAGCCTGTATGAAAGTTTCTAATTCAGCATCTCCTCCTAACATAACTTCCACTCCTCTTTTATCCTTGAGTAAACGAATATTAATATCAGTTGAAGCTAAATCCTCTAATCTAAAATAGGTTCTTGATCCATGCCCGGAATCGCCACCACAATATCCATTTGTCGCAACTTTTACACCCAAAATATTACAATTAACAATCTCTGTTTCTTTTGAGCTTTTAATCAGTTCTAAATCCTTAAAATCAGCCATAGTTTTATTATTTTTTACAACGAGACAAATGTAAATAATAATTCGATTTTAAGTTACAAAACTAACAATATTTTTTTGTTAAATAGCAAATGGGAATTACCATTGAAATAAATTGTAGTTTACCGTTACCGCCAAGATAGGAGACAACCCGTTTCTACCGATACCATAGCCAGCAGATAGACCAAGCCCCCAGCGTTTGTTTTTTTGTACGATGTCACGGTAAATGTATTCAGTCTGGTAGATGGTTCGTGGATACACCCGGATTTCATCAAGACGTGGAGCCACACCGCTAACCTTTGCGTAGTAATTGCTATCCTGGTACTCCTTATATTCACGCAGATGATAGCAGGTGTCGCTCGCATGAATGGTGTCTGAGTTATCAATCCAGGCAAGATAAGGCTGCGGAGAAAGAATGTACATTGTATCCACATCTACCTTTGTAACTATATGTACCGATGTAACGGTATCAGACTTCCCGATATTGCCTTCAGTTGGCGAACGGCTGCACCAACCTAAACAGAAAGCCAGTACAGCTATTAAAAGATATGGTAGGTAGTTCATGGCTTCACAACGATTTCTGGGATAAAAGGATATTCCGCACGCACATCGAAGCAAGGACACATCTTTGTCCATTCTTCAGGTTCAACGATTCCATCTCCGTCCAGGTCAGGCGATGTGTCACGATGGCCCAACACTTCCACAATCTGGTACTTTCCGCAAAGTTCCTTAATCAACTTGGCCAGCGCTTTCTTCTGTTCCGGCGTTCGGGTGTCGGCTGCCTTACCGTGCGCGTCCAGACCGCCCACATAGCAGATACCTATTGAATGTTTGTTATATGACACACCTGAGAATCCCTTACTGTTACAGTGCGCCCCGTCAATAGTGAGCGAACGGCCAACTTCTACCGTACCATCCAGCCGGATAACGTAGTTGTACCCAATACACTGAAAGCCACGGGATACGTGCATCTGATTAATCTCCTTTTTACCTATGTCCAGCCCGGCACGTGTGGCTGAGCAGTGAATTATTATTGAATCTATTTTGTTCATAATAAAATTACATCTATATTTGTGGAGTTCTGCCAATGGTAGGATGGTTAATAAAAAATTTATTACAAGGAGTGCAGTGGCACTCCTATTTTATTTTAGTTCAGTTCCTTTTCTTCAGCACACTAATCCGTTTCCCGTCTTTGAAATACATTCGTGACATGTTCTTATCACGAACAAATCTTCTGTCCATCGAAAAATATCCATGCTTCCCGTCACTGAATACAGCCCTTTCGCCGGTCTTAAACCGAACCGGCATATTAGGCAGTCCATTATTCATGGCCGCCAGTATAAGCAATCTGCGTCTTAACAAACTCATAAAGCACCTCCCATCACAGCTATATTATTAAGAATACTTACCTGATACGTCCTGTTGGCCCTGACAACACTGCTTCCTATCCATTTCACACCTTCAGGAAGATTCAGGACGGTAGGCGTAACACCACTTGAAAACTGGAACATGTACTCATTGGCAATGCCTGGAAAGCCTTTTCCAAATGTGACGTTAAGTACGGATACTTCTCCGAACACATGGAACATGTTCGGAAGAAGCTCGGCACTGACCTCACCCGTACCAGCATTCACGCTGGATATGCAGCCATTGCCATAATATTCCCCATGGGTATAGATAGCCCGTATCTCCTTGATGTAGGAAACGGAATCAGGCAATATGTTACCGGCTTCCAGTTCTTTCTTGAAGGTGGCATATTTCAAATAATTGTTGAGTCTCTTTTTCGCCATGTCATTGGGATTTATGGGGGGCTCTGATACAAAGCCCCCACATATTATTACTCGGTTTCCTCATTCCATGCAAACGCATCATCAAGATCCTGTTTAGTGGCATACTGCTTCAGAGTCTCGTTCGTTGCATAGCTGGTCAGTTCAGCCTTGGTCGCATAAGTGGAGGAAAGCCCTTCGATAGCCTCACTCAGTGCAGCTTTTGTGGCATAGGTGTTCGCCACATCTACAGCCTTGGCATATCCAGCCAAATCCTCTTCGGTAAGAAATCCTTCGAGGTCAGCTTTCTTTGCATACGCTGTCAAATCGACCGTACCACCCAAGGAATCCCAGTTAGTTTCCACACTTGCCTGATTGGCCGTTTCTCCGATGTAGACGAAGTTCGTTTCAGCCGGATATTTCTTGCCGTTCAGGGTAACTTCTGCCGTAACGTTATATACGTGGCCTTTCGATACAGAAGACACCCCTTTCAGGGCACTAAGGTCTGCCAGAGTACCCTTTGGCACATATACGGCACCAAGCGCGTTGACCTTGTTTGTCAGTGTGTCAACCAGACCTTTCAGAACTTTACCCTGCTCGGCGGAAAGTGCCTTATTAGTCCCACCTGTTGTAAGGTCGTTGATAATCTGGATAAGAGTCTGTGCACCAACGTCAAGACGAAGCCAGCCGCTATAGTCTGCCTGAGTGATTTTTGTCATATCCTTCAGAACATAAAGGGCAGGTTGGCCGTCTCCGTTGTTTCCAACAACAACCAACATTCCATTATAGGTATTTTTCCCCGAATATGTAGCAGCCGCAATAAGGTCTGTCTTGTTCGGCACGAGCTGACGGGCATCAAGCGGAGCCTGACCACCCGGCTCGAAATTCACTGCAAATGCGGCAACTCCGGCAGGACGGTTACCAGTAGCGGCAGCCATAGGCATTACACTGTTCATCGGAGAGATGAAAGGAACTTCACGGCTGTTTCGTGCAAGCATCGCTATTATTTCATCCGTGATTTCCTCGCCGTTGTATGTGTCAGGTTCATCGACCAACTTTTTTCCAGCATCTGCAACAGTGAAACGGAGCTGCAAAGCACCGGACATAGCTCCTGTAGTGGTAAGCTTCTTATAGGCAACGTCCGTTCCCTGTACCTGTTTGTTCCCTGCATCCGAAGTAGTGTACTTGTCAGTGCCAAACACTTCCCATTTGCCGGAAACAGTGTTGTAGAACTCTACCTTTGTAACATTTTTTGTTGCCGGGAAATAGAACTCCAGACGCTTGCCTGTGCTTGCCTCGGATGCGAATTTCGCTCCAATAAGAGTATCGGTCCATTTCTGTAAAGGCAGTTTCGTATCAGGAGTAACAGTGCTTGGGAAATTGGTATCACCGGCTGAACTTGATGCAGATGCACCGTTACAGAAATACGGATAAGTACCATAAAGATACACTGCTCCCGATTTAACTATACCTACAGGAAGTGGGTTAGGTGAAACTGTTGCCTTGTTCCCTTTGGAAGTCAGCAATGTGTCACCTGCGCCATGATGAGCCTGGTAATTGTACTGCATCGTACCGAGTGTAACTTTCGTCGGCAATGTCTTGTTGCTTGTACTGTTTCCTACATAGATGAAAGACTGGTCATCGGAGATAAGTTCTCCTGCACGGTTCTTGTTTGTCTGGCCAACAACCGTACAATTACCACGGTTAAATCCTGTCTGAATCTGTTCTGCGGTAGGTGCGCTTTCACCAACCTCCAGAATCTTGTTGGCGGTAAAAGGAGACTTGAATGATATTGTTGCACTTGGTGCCTGTACCGTCGGCTGGATTTCCTCAAAGAGAATATCCTCGAAAATCTGGCTCAACGTCTTTGTCTTCAAGGTCTCGACCTTTGTCCCAGCCGGAAGACCTCCCAGTTTCGAAGGAGTGGCAAGGCTGTCTGGCAATGATGTCTTGAACCTGATGAGTTCCGTCAGGTCATATTCGGTCTTGCCTGATGATTTGGTAACGATAAGTTTATTGCTGCCTTTGTCAAAACTGACATCTGTGACACCGCTTCCTCCATAATTCACACCGTTCATCAACAGTTCTTTGGTGTCGGTTGCAAAATAGATAGCATCCAGATGTTTTGACGCTGCATCATAACGGGCCTTTAAGCCCCTGTAGAATTTTAATTTTGTTGTTGCCATAAAAGTCTGATTTTAACTGTTTGTTTCTTCATTCCATACTGCTTCTGTTATCTCCTCCCATTCTCCATCCTTCCGGCCGTATATCTTCCCGTCTTTTGGCGCATCAGGAATGGGAATGCTTCCACCGGTTGATATGTCAATGGAAGAAGCACCAAGGTTGACGGTGGCCATTTCAAGGTTAGGGACACTTATGCTGTCCTCTTCACAAGTTGTTGCAACAAGCCTGAAAGCCTCACACATGTCAACGGCAGTCTGTCCTTCCTTACCATAGTTCTCCCACAAAGTCAGCGAATACGTACCAAGGTGTTTGTGGTCCGTTCCATGAAAAGTAAATTTCAGCTTGTTTCCCTGGTATATCTCAAAATGGAAATCGAGAAATCTGCCTAGAGGATTCTTCAGCATCAGTTTCAAGTCCCTTCCTTCCAGTGGAACAGGCTCCTTGTTCGTGAGTATCTGCCAGGTGAAGTATATATCTTTCCCTATCCTTATCTTTCTCATATCAACTAGGTCATGAAACTTATTGTCATAAGTAATATTATGATTACGGAGTAGATGATTTCCGCTATCAGGCGTCTATCTGTCTTCTTCATCCTTTGTAACTTTTTCGATAATTTCGCCAGCCGTTGTGTACTTCTTTTTAATGTAGCCCACCAGCAGGCGCTTAATGGAAACCTTGTTCTTGATTCCGTGAATTTCACATACATGTTCCATGATTGAATCAAATTCAAATACAATAGCTATCCCCAGTCCGCACATTGACGATGTCGTATAGGAACAAATACCTACAGGCTGGAGAATAGCAACACCAAAACCGAATCCCAACACTAAATACGAATTATATTCGATGAACTTGCACATCGTTCGGCGGCCTGCTCTGGAAAAGCGGAAATCCTCTCCTCGCTTGACCACGCTGTCAATGATACCAAGGACAAAATCCGCTATAATCATGGCTACAATGAAGACCAGCATCCAGCGAAGCTCAAAGACAACGCTTCTTATCTCTCCTACAAAGGAGTAAGCCCCGGCAACAAGAATCTGCGGGGCTATGACGGTTATAAGGTTCTGCATCACTCCTTATTTACCTTACCACCGAACAACCTGGACAGCCATTCACTTGTTACAACCGACACGATACCAGTAGATGCCAGGGCGACAAATAACGCATCAATCAGCACAACCCAGACACTTGCATCTGCAGGAGGAAAACCGAGATTCATCCACCAGCTGAAAAAAGTAACAAGCATACCGACAACTGCTGTCACCCACATAGTCACCCACTTGTTCATAGGATTGGATAGCTTCGAAGCGATAAATCCTACTACAGCAGGAACCACGACCGTAACAAGCCCGGTGAAGCTGGCAAATCCGGTCAGGAACTCCGGAACGGAAGGTTCTACACTAACGGAAGTCTCCGCGAAAACACTCACTACGCACATCAGCAGTGCGACCATCATGAAAACGAATCTTTTCATCTTACTAAGGTTTTAGATTAAACAAAAAATGCCCATAAGCGCATCCCAACTTAATGGAACACGCTCATGGGCGTAACTACTATTTCACACACAAAACTACTCATTTACCATCCTTTTTCAGCGAAGGTAAATGATATAAAAACGAACAAAGAATAAAAGGTTTCAAATCGACTGACACGCCTTGTCAGTAAGTTGGTAGAAGCCGGGTAGAATAAGCAAGCTAGTTACTATTTTCTACCCAATTTCTACCACTCAAATAATTCTCAATACAGCTTTCTTTATTTCAGTTGTTTTCATTCATACCCATAAGTCCTGGCGGAACTTATTGGAACGGCTACTTTAAAAAATGATGGATTAATGTCAAAATCAGGTTTCCTGAGTGCAATTGGATTAAATTTGAAAGGTGATGCCAATAACGTAAAAAACGGAGTTTATAAATTTGACTCACAACAGGACAATATGCCTGTGAATTATGGCATATTAGTGGCATTTTCTTGTGACGGATGGATTCGTATGCAATTATGTGCAGGTGGAGATAATGGATTAGCATATATAAGAATGCATTATAATAGTTGGACATCATGGAAACAAATTTAAAATGAAAAGCTGTCTGAGTCAGATAGATCAAGAAAATACAGATAGCTATTTTCGCATAAAAGCTGGAGAAGGTACAAATCCTGCATATATTTTTGTAACTGTATTGGGTATTAAATAGCCGTAGTATAACATGCGTTATATGGCAATGCTCTTCCATTCATTCCACTTCCCGTCAACATGATTGTAAGATCTAACCATTAAAGAATAGCCACCATAGGACATTGACTCCTGAATGCATGAATCGCCACATTGAATCGAGAAAAATGGGCCAGCTTGTGGCGTATTAGAATAAGTCGTATATGTGCCCACTTCATTAATATCGTGATAATTACCTTTTTCGAGAAACCCAACTCCCATCAGTCCCGCCAGAACTGACGCAACCTGCTCTTTTGTCATTACTCCGACGGCATTTCCGGCTGCGTTAATAGCGACAAAACTGGATATGTCTTCCAAAGCAGGGAGAGCCAGTGTAGACTTCTTCAGCAGTTCCGTTTTCGACACTTTATGCGGAACGCCGTTTGTATCGTACACCTGTACCGTTTCACCGTCATCTGCCGTTGTCTGATTCTTCATACTTTCTGTATGCTTCAATAGATTGTCAGTTTCTTCACCTGTAAAGCTTAATACAAAATCTTCTTCTGCTGCCATAATTGTTTTTAATTTATAGTTATTAATGATATTACCAACATGTATATTATAATTATCTCATTGCATCATTAAGCCCAGCAAGAAACCATGGAAGAAGCGACGCTGCATGATGTCTTACCCTGTTAACTTCATCATCTGAAAATTCGGTATCGTCATCGCTGGAAAAAATTTTCTCAGCCAATTTTAAATCAGCAATACCAACTCCTGTCACATTGAAAATGTTATCTGCAAACATTTCTCTGACATCAATCTCCACGAATTCAGATTTATCTATCTTCGTGTACTTCTTAAATTTCTTAAAATCTATTTTCATGATTAATCGACTAAAATTCCATTTTCAAAAACCAGTTTATACGTTGAAGGTATCGAACCATTCTGTATAGTCCATGATATTGTTCTCGTTGCTCCTTTTTTGTATGTATATGATCCATCGGCTTGCAATGACCATCCGGTACCGAACTCATTAGACAATATCGTATTGGTATAAAGATTTCCGTTTACATGTACTCCTCCGTCAAAATATCCGGCATAAGTATTAGAACTATGTGGCTTGCTAGTACCGTTCCTTGAAGCATAGATGCATGCTCCACCGTCATTGCTTCCAATTACTTTAACCCCAAATTTCCCGTCAGTCGCACCATTGAAATTTATGTCAATCATACCACTGTTATCATCCGTAGGAACACCAATCCGTATACTCCTGCTATCATTGCCGAAAAAATCCCTTCCCTTCCAATTCAAGGAACCGTTGTCTATAGTGAAACCTCCAATCTTAGCACCATCGGCAGATATTGTTCCGGAAAAAGTACCTTTAGCGGCTTTCAGTTCACCCGAAAATGTACCGTCTGCACCATCCAGATGTTTCACTTTTAACGAGTTTACATCTATGCACTCTGTAAGAAGAAGTGGTTTCCCATTTTTAACCGTAAACACGGCTATTCCTTTCCCTTCAGAACTTTTAATTTTAAACTTATCTGAAGAAATAACAATCTCATTTTTTTCGATGTCAATACCCGTAGCACCAAGTTTAATTGAGATATTTTTCTCTGCTACATCTACAACGCTTTCACCATTTGACAACAATATTCTTGCTGCACGTACCTCTATTTCTCCAGAAGCAAGTCTGATATAATTTGTCTTGTCCCTATTACCGATATATGTCTTTCCATAAACATTAAAGTATCCTTCTTTAGTTAGACGATCATATCCGATTGAAACTATATCTTTCCCGGAGAGGGAGTAAGAACTTATCCCCTGATAGAAGGTAAGAGAAGGCGCACCGTCTCCATATGCAGACAACACGATTGCAGCCTGATAGTCCGGGTCGGCTATGTCTCCAAGTTGTACCATCACATCTCCAACTGCCGGTATGTCGCTGCCTTCGTCACAATGATTCACGGATACCTCTATCCAGTTATCACCAACATTTTCCACCAGACGCCACCAATAGTGATTGGATACGCCGTCATACGCGCCTTCCTTAATATTAAAGGACTGTGAGCGTACTAAATTCCCTGGCTTAAAACGATTTTCTATGGCTTTCTCACCATCATCTGCAAGGAAGTAACAGCGATAAACAGAACCATAAGTTCCAGGAGATGAGTTACCTCTTTTCCCGTCTGAGAACTTGACTTCTTTACCATCCCTGAAACGAATTCCCTTTTTTTCTATAAACTCGACCTTAGTAATCGTTGCTCTGGCCCCGCTGGCGTTGAACATGAAGGAAGCTCCGGCCAGCTCGGTCTCCATTATTGAAAGTAACTGGAAGATAGCTTTCTTGCGCACGTACAGTTTGTCAATCCATCCGACAGACTCGCCGCCCTTTTCTGAAGAGAATGACATACCAGCACCCATCATTCCGGTTACGAAGTCGGGCGACTCCAGGAAAGGAGATATAATACCTCCCAAGAGTTTAAGAAGATACTTCGTTTCATCCTCACAATCCTTCTGCAAAAATATCTTCCTTAGCTTGTCAAGGGTAACAGTTGATAAAATATCGACTATGCCAACAAATGTTCTACCCACCCGTTCAGCCGTATTCTCTCCGCTTTTCGTAGCATTACGAATAAGCAAAGACAACTCCTTTAGCATCTCGATACTATCCATATTAATCTCCTAAAATTCTAAATACAGTCCTGTTTGCTTTAATTTTTCCGCTTCCCTTGTAAAGAGGATAATCAGCCTTTTTCTCTTCAAGAAACCTTACACACTCCTTCAGGTATCTGTCAGCAATGGAAAACGCATCATTATAAGCCATCACCTTCTCTTTGATGTCCGGACGGCTGCTGTATTCATCCTCCTTCTGCATAAGTCCGTATCTAGTCACATTCAAATCACCGTTCTTCACGATCCGTGCATAGGTATAATATGCCAACGCCGTTTTAATACCCATGAATATCTTTTTCTCTCCACACTTGTCCTCGTACGTTCCACCATCAAGAAGAAGCGCGTACTTCTCCGGATGTTCCCTCACATCCAGATAAAATGCATCACCAAGAGCTGACTTTATATCAATACTCTCCGATTCACGTATATACGTATCTATCTTATCTTCATCCACATGTACGGACATGCTACGTGACAAATCTGCGACCTCAAGCGTTGTTATCAGATACTGCTGCATTTCTTATATACTTTAATGGTTGTACACTAAAATCCATTGACGGGTTTGCCACCTCATACCAGTTGCGGAAAATACGGTCAAACGTGCGCTCTATTAAACGCTGTTGCTTGCTGACAATAGAATTATAGTATTCAAAGGCATCTTCCAAAATATCGCCGGAAAAGCCCACTTTCCCGATACGAATACAATACCACGGCTCCTGACCATAGGCGGAATAAATGCGCTCCACCACACTTGCATCCGTAACGGTAAACTCCTTATCATAATTCTGTGTAGTGAACGGGATAAATTCAGGCTTTTCTTCATCATTTTCAAGCGTTACCTCTATAAGTTTCAAGGAATTTGTATCCCCCTGAAGCTTGACAAGGCTATCAGAAAATCCGTCATCCTCCGAAATCTTTATTTCATTACCTTTTTCATCGTATCTGACAATATCCGAGCCTTTCTTAGTGACAACCATACCGGACGGAAGGAAATTATTGCGCACATTCCTGAATTTCACGTTGGAAAGCCCTTCATCCGTGCTCATCTCAGTAATTACACGGTCAGATTTACCTACCGGATAAGTCTGTTTTCCGGCCATGGATACCCATAGAACCTGCCCCTTGTAGTATTCTATCCCGCCAGCAGCTTCAATCTGCGCCAAAACAACAGATTTCAACGGATTGAACACATCAATGTAGTCGATATTCTCTTTTGCTACACGTATCTTCTTCCCTTTCCTGGTTTTCGTACCACTCCAGTCAGGATGCACGGCAATCTTAGCTACATATCCGTTATCATCCTCCTCCACCAGACGGCAGTTTTCAAATGGGACATGCTGAATTTCCACAATCTGGCCCAAAATGTTGTAATTTACATGAATGGCAATCCCATTGAAGTCAGCCATATCCCGGCAAACAAGAGAATGTATGTCATCAGCCGTATCTCCCTTTCGGTTTACCACATACTCCGAAAAAGAGACCTCACGGAATCCGTTACCTTCAATGAAATCCGCGAAACGGTCAGCACATTCACTTCCGGTAGAACTCGCTGCAATGATATTTCTTACCGTCTGCGGATAGAGGTTGTCATCCCCATAAGACTGTATTCCAAGCTGCTGCAAATAGCGTATATCTACCCTTACACTGCTCTTCTTTCTAAGCTCCTTTACTTTCATAATTCCGTGAGGTTTTAATTTATTCAGCGCCTTCTACCGCTTCTCCGTCTTCATCGGTCTGCCCATCAGTAGATTCATTATCATCCCCATTCTCACTGCCTCCTTCACTTTCTTCCGGATTCTCCTGCATATCAGCAAATACTTCCAGAGCCTTGTTTACGTGAGCTGTCATGGCTTTTTTTGTAATAGCCTTTCCGGAGATTTTATAACCCTTGAACTCTTCCTGAATTGATTTGCTTGAAACTCCATCCTTCATAGATTCCACCATGAGAGAGACAAGCTCGTCATTAATCACCACATTTCCGTCCTTTCTGGACTTTACAAGTTCTTCCCAGTCATCGGGTTTCTTTGAGAAATACTTAATGTTGTCCGGGTATTTCGCCAGATACTTCTCCGCTGCTTCATCAGTAAGGTTAGCATTCGTATACATTTCGCTACTGCCAAATCCCATCTGCAGGAGAACACCGTTCTTCAAGCCGTATTCTGATTTTTCTTTCATCTTTCCGTTCTTGTTAAGGTAAACACTCATTTCTATCACCGCATCATGATAGCAGTCGCTACAAGATGTGCGGACAAACTTCTTATCAAGGACAAGCGCATAAAGGTTTTCAATCTCTGCCTTGTCAGAAGAAGAGAGGGAAGCAATGCTTCCCAACTCCTTCAACCTATTAACCACATCAATCACTTCCATATCAAGCTGCTGGAGATGTCAACGTATCGATGGCCGTCTTGGTAGTCTCGTAGTCTGTCTTGTAAAGGAACAAAGCAGATTTTGGCACTTTTGTTTCCTGCAGGGATACTGACCAGCCACCATCGGTTTCTTCCGAATATTTGTCGTTGCTGATTTCGGCAGCCTTCAAGCCTTGGTAATAACCGTAAATCTGGAATGCAGAATCACCCGGATTCTCTTCCTTCTGCAAGTTCTTCGCCTTGTTCTCCAGGATTACCACATATTCACCGTTTGCCAGCCCGTCAATAATGTCCGCACACACGTCCGGGTCATTGGCAAGAATCACCATATTCACCGTATTGGTAAACGTATTCTGATACGTACCGACAGCAAGTGCCGTGTTCGTCCCGGTAAACGGAGTGCTTCCAGGCACAATAACCTTATAGGCTTTCTTTCCTTTCTTCAAGGCAAGCGTTTCAATCACATTCTTACGCGTTGCATTGAATGCTACTGTAGCGAAATCTATGTCCTTCCGGTTCATGATAACGCCTTCCTGCTCTACTCCAGGAACGAGCGGGTCATCGCAGCTTGCCACGATGTCCCTTTTTATTGCATAGTCACAGATTCCTGACATAACTCCTCCTTTCATTAATAAGCCAACTGGAACAAGTTATCTTCCCCAATAAGGCATCCTAATTTTCCGGTAGAATACAGCTTGTTAGTTCTGGTATTTCTGTCAAACCAAATGTCAAGGTCTGAAATGATGTCATCAGCTGGAGTACCTACAAACAACTGCTTCGGAGAACCAAATACAGCACGGTGAGGTAGATTAAGTTTAGTACCATTATTCTGGTATTTCTGGATGAATCTATCCCAAATGGATACACGATAGACAAACACACCGTTGTACTCTGTTACGTCAAGACCTTTGAAAATCTGTCCCCATTCAAGGATTTCCTTGTATTCACGCTTCAGGTCTTTTGTAAGCGCATCGCACAGCGACTTTGTACAGAAGATACCAGCTCCATCCATTGAAGCGATACGTGAGTCTGCATTTTCAAGCAGGCTGTCAAAGATTCCGATTGCTACTCCAGATTCTTTCAGCTTGCTGAACTGTAATGCGGTAGACGCTTCATCGTTGGCAGCAATAGCAACTTTCTGACCTGCGTTTGCTGTACCAATCGCAAACAACTGTTTCCAAAAACCGTCTGCTGTCTTGAACAGCTCAACATTCACACCATCTGTAATCTGACCTGAAGATGTTGCATTCTGCGCTTCTGTGTCACCAAACCAGATGAATCGCCACATCATGCGCTTAACTGCCAAATCCAAAGCAGGATATACGATATCATCCATGTATTCAGTAGACGACAAGTCCGCGATTTCTGTTCCAGTTTTCAGACAGTATTCTGCGATTGTATTCTGTAACTCTTCATAACACCACTCCAAAGGAATCTGCCAATCACCGATTTTCCACTCCTTCTCCGCAAAGTTGATGTTTGCTTTCTTGTATTCAGGATTACAGCCGGAACCTGCCCAACCGATATCATCCATCTCTCCGACCCATCCTAGCTTATCACCATTATGCACATTCTGACGAAGAGTGAAGAACCGTCCAAGTTCCTCATCGACGAAGTTTGTCATGATAAGCAAGTCTCTCAGACTCTGTACTGCTCCATTACCTGGAGTAAGATTCGAAAGCTGCTCCCAAGTAATTCTTTCTTTTGCCATAATTCTTAGTTATTAAATTTCTGTTTGTTCTTTTCTCTAATCTCAGCAAGTTTCTTCTCAATCTTGCTTTCATGCTTAACTTCCTGCTTCTTTCCGTAAGTCGTTGTACGTCCTGCAGGAGTGTACTTGCTTGCGGCCGCTTTAGTCAGTTTTTCAATTCCTCCAGCCTTAGCCACTGCATCCAGGATTCTGACATCATCCTCTGTCTTGGCGTTGGCTGTCAAGTCAGAAACCTGCTGTTCCAATTCTGCGATACGTGCCTCCAATGCTGCTGTATCATCATTTCCACTTTCAGCTTCACGGATTTCGGTAATTACGCCGTCAGTCACTACGATAGTCTTCCCGTCTGGCATTACGTGTTCCCCATCCGGGCTTGCCGCGTCACCTACTTGCGGTTCACCTTCTTCACGCTCTACTGTCAATGTGTCGCCACCTGCAGTTGTAAGCTCCAACGCTACCGCAGGAACATCTTCGATTTTTGCATAGCCTAACTTGGCCAGCATACGGTCAAGCAATGACTTGCTTACCGTAACTTCATTTTCTTTTTTTCCCATAAATTTATTGTTAGATACTACTTTAGCTGACTTCGGCATAATTACCTCACTCACAAATCCAAGTTGCTTGGCTACCTCACCACCAAACCATGTCTCTTTAGCCATCTGTTCCTCTATCACCGCACGATCAACCCCACAGCGCTCAACATAGATTGAAATCATACGTTCACGCTCTGCTTCCAGCCCAGCTTTTAATGATTCAAGCGCTGAAATATCAAGAGAACCTTCTACACCAGGACAATAAGGTGAATGAATAAGAATCTTTGCGTGCGGATACATCTTTCTGCGCTCGATAGGAGCTGCCAAAAGAATTACTGTCGCCATTGAAGCACATCTTCCTACTACAGTAGCAGAAATTTCCTTCCCAGTAGCCCTTAAAGCATCATATATCGCATATCCTTCAGCCACATCGCCACCGCACGAGTGTAATTCAATATCAATGTGATTGTCATCCGGAGCAATCCATCCAAGAAAATCCTGTACATCAGAGAAGGACATACCATCAACGCCAGTCAGATACCAGTTTTCCATTTTTTCGGTATCAGCTACAATGTCTTTGTTGATAAATAATTTCGCCATATCTCGTAATTGTTTGAAACAAAGGTAGTGAACGCGATATGGCTATAAGAATTTTTGAAAGGAATAGCACTGACACGCCTTGTCAGTCGATTTTTCAAACAAAAAGAGGTGAGCCGCTGCCCACCTCAAACAATTACATATCCACTTCCGTGGAAAACTTCTTTACAACCCTGTATATCGTCCTCTCATCCACGTTGTATTCGTCCGAAAGGTACTGCAATACGTAGGTTTTCTTATGCCCTTCTTTCATCAGACGGCTATATTCCTTGTAAAGTTCAAGGTATCTCACGTCCGACGGCTGTACCGGGAGCGTCTGTAACTGCTCCATCACTCCCTTATGTGTGTTTAGAAATTCATACACGTTCATACATTACCAAGATTCTCCAATACTTTTACACGGTTACTCACACTGGTTATCTCTTCAACCGAAACAACCGGACGCATAGACTGAACTCCCTTGGCGACAGCTCTGGCCAGCATGTCCTCTCCGAGAGCCTGACTACTTGTCTGTGTTACGTTGATAGGAACTCCCCCTCCCATCTGATTGAATGATGAGAGCAAAGGAGCAAACATCGAGGTGGCTCTGGCCGTCATCACCGACTCACCATTACTAAGCTGTGCAGGTATGCTGTCGCTTGTTCCGGTACCTGGTCCGGTGACTAAACCACCTGTTGCAAATTTAGCTCTTTTTACCGTTTTTGTAGCTACAGCAATATTAGAAAGTATCGTTGCCACCGTTGTTGCGATAGCTGCCAAATTAGCCGGGAACGGGACAGACTGAGCCTGCGCTATACCGGCAGCCAGAGCCTTTCCGGTATTGATGGCAATCTCAGCAAGAGCCAGTGTCTTTGAGAGTATGGCAAAAGTCTTGTTATTTTCACCCAATGTTTCAAAGGCGGATGAAAGACCTGATGTTATTGTCTCTATTGCCTGAAATTTTACCTGCTCTATCTCAACCTCCTTGTCTGCAATGGCCTTCTTCGCATCGATATATTCCTGATTAGCCTGAAGCTTACGGTTAAGGAACTCCTGTTCACTCTCCCCTTCCTGCTGCTGTATGCTGTTCAACAACTCTAATTTCTGCGAAGCCTGTTCCTGAAGTATTTCCAGTTCACTTGCACCGGACTGCTGGAGCTGCATGATTTCATTCTCCATTCTCAGTCTGACGGCTTCCTGCTGCTTATCCGATATTTCCTGCTCACGCTGTAATATCAGATCGTCCATCTGCTTGTCATACTTGTCCACGATGGCAAGCTTCATCTGCTCGGTCAGTTCCTTGTCAGCAAGCTCGGCATCACGCTGGGAAAGTAGCTGCTGCATCCTCAACTGATATTCCTGCTCACTACCTTTCTTTACTGCTTCAAGCTGTAAGGAAATAAGCTTGGTACGGTTGTCTATCTCTTTCTGTAATTCCTCCTCAGACAGCTTTTGCAACTCAGCAGCCTTCTGCTGTTCCAGAGCTTTTATCTGGTCGTTGATAGCCTGGCGGGCTTTTACAGTAAGGTCTGTCTCTGTTTTCAGCCTCGTACGCAAATCCTCAATCTGACGATTATACTGTAAGGTTATCTCCTTACTTTGTTTATCACGCCCATCTTTCACAAGAGCCAGCATGGCATCCTCTGCCGCTCTTACCGCTTCCAATTCTTTCTGCTTTGCAGCAATAGCCGCATCCGATTTTTCCTTTTCAGCCGACTTTATTTCGTTTGCCAAAGACACCTCACGACCAAGCAATTCACCCCTTTTATCCTGATACTCAGTCAACGCATTATACATCTCCACCTCAGCCTGAGCAATAGCATCATTAGTTTCCTTAGTGTTCTCAGCCATCGCATTCTGCTGTACCATCAGTTCATATCTTCTCTTGGCCAGTTCGTAGTTCTTCTTGCTGGCTTCCTCCTCCAGTCTGTTAGCTTCCCTGATAGCTTCCATACGTTCCTTTGCAGACACATTCAGTTCATCGTCAGCCTTTGCCTTCAAAGTAGCTATCTGAAGAGCATTCTTTGCATTCTGCACCTGAAGGTTTCGTGTATCCCTGTCTATTGCCGCCTGCTCCTTTGCCATAGCAATGTATCTCTCATTCTCCTTGTTCACCTCTGCCACATATTTACCAAGTACCGGAAGTTTTTCAAGCTGCTTGGTAATCCATCCCATCATCTTACCACCAGCTTCTACAACAGAAAGTATTCCACTTGCCACAATCTGAAGCACTTTACCCACGGCATCCAAAGCCATTTTCAATGGAGCAAGAACAGCATTCCATCGGCTTGTATTTTCCTCACTCGATTTAATACCTTTAGCTACAGCCATAATCACCACGGAAATCGCAGTAAGAATAGCTACAATCGGGTTGGCCAACAATGCAAGAAGTGTCTTTGAGAAATTCTTCACGGCAGCACCTGCAGCCACAGCACCTGCCTTCACACTTCCCATCTCATCCTGAGTCTGTATTAATGTTCCAATAAACGGGATATTGCTTGAAACCGCACTCTTAATCGCTTCCTCATAGTTACCCACATTCCGGTAATACCTCTGCGTTTCCTCCTCTCCACCTTTCAAAGCATCCGTAACCTCGTTTATCTTATTTTTCAGTTCCTCACCACTGGCACCCTTTCTTTCAGCTTCCGACAGAGCATCATATTCAGCCGTCAAATTAGACAGCTCAGCGCGTAGTGCTTTCAGGCTCCCCTCCTGCTCTTTCTCCTGCTTAATCTGATTCTGTACTGTCTTGTTGATGATACGTATCGCATCATTATAATCTGCAATGGCAATCTTTGACGCAGCAATCTCCTCGTTATACTGCTGACGGGATATTTCCCCATCCTTCAACTGCTTTTTCAGGTTCTTTTCTGCATCTCTGGCCGCATCAATCTTTGTCTGGTATTCCGCTATCGCCTTTACAGCTTCATTGTAATTCACCTTGATGTCAAGGATTTTCTCCACCTTATCCGCCATAACACTATATTTTTAACAATTCAACTTCGCATATATTATTCTCCTTGGTTTTCACCTTCACAATCGCAAAATATGAACCGTATTGTCGAAGATATACTGGTACTGTCAAATCCAGCTCTTTAAGCTCTACAGGACTTAATCTGACATATTCTGAAATTACTTTAGGATGCTTCACAATATCCTGATAAGAACTGTAATACTTAGACAATAACGTCCCCCACTCCAACTCCTTAAATGAAGCTATCGTACCATCATTTCCTGAACGGTATATAAGACGTGGTTCTATATCATTCATTTCCAGCTTTCCTTCCGAATTATAGGAATATAAAGGAATGCTTACCATGTTACCTGAATAATCACAAGCGGCAAACGGCAGTGTTATCACGTCTCTTTCATCATCCAACGATTCACTCTCTACAACTATCTTTCCATCATAGTTGCCTTTGACTGTATCATCTTCCTTATACCTAAACCAGTTGTTCTTGGAAAACCCGTTAAGACTGTATGATATTGTTCTTGGCAAATCACCATAATATGCACATACAATCTTCATACTCCAGTCTACAGCCTTTGATTTATTTTCTAAAATAGTATCAAACGAGAAGAAGCGTATTCCTGTACCATCCGATTTTGGCACGGCAAAGAGTCCCAACATTGCAGTAATAGCTTTCAAAAAGTCCATCTGCTTAATATCCGGAAGATTTGGTATATGATAGTATCTGTTATTATATCCATCTCCATCATAAGCCGTTACCTCTGAATCAGGTGCCAATGTCATATCCCCAGACAATTCAGATACTACATTCACATCTTGAAGTCCTTTAATGAAAAATTTTATTCTACCGTCAACATTACCATATTTACCTACTATATCGGTAGTACCATTAAGATTAAAAGCCACCTTACTTCCGTTAATGCTATATGGAGATGCTGACATTATCTCAGTTCCTCCAATACTCATAACAAGATACAATTCTTCAGGTATCGTCCCAGATATTGAGCACGTCAAGTTCCATGATACAGAATACTTAGTATTTACAAAGTTATTGATTACTCCCGCTGTAAACGAACCACCAGCTCCAGTTCCTAAAAGTGCAGAAAAGAAATAATTACTAACACTTATACGTTCAAATAGTATTTCCTTCCCTGAATCGCTTGAATTGCCCATACCATTCGGTACAAGAATAAGACTACATTCTTCTGACTGTTCAGGTGAACCGTTTTTTGTCAGTAAAGGTATTCTTATTTCAGCCAATACACTTTCCCTATCATATTCAAAGCTAATCCCATTATCTGTTGCTATCTGCCGCATAAGTTCGCTTACCGGAATTACAGGATGATACCATACGCCTTCCTCTGCATCATTGAACCCATAATTAACCATAGGATGGTCCATATCAGGTGTCCTCAACTTCCACCAATAACTCCATGCTCCACTCAGTGGAAGCGCCGTCAGGTCTCTTAAAGTCTTATCACTATTGAGGATATTTTCAAAACCTTGAATATTTCCCCATGAAAGCGCAATCTCTATAGTGTCACTTACTGACATCAATACCACATTGGCTCCATCAACGATCTGCACACCGTCACGTAATAAAGTACCTACATGAGGAAGATATGGGAAGCTGCTCACTGCACTGGGTATATGAGCACATTCTATCAGCCGAAGGTTATTCTTTGTCTTCGGCAGCTTAATCGTATAGCTGAAATTACTTACAATCTTGCTAATATCAGTCAGGATATTGCTACGGTATTCAAGAGAAACACCGGACTCCCCCATATCCACTTTCGTCCCGTCAATATATAATTCATCTCTCATAAGCTCTGCGAAATAATAGTTGGCAATATGACCGTTATCTCAAAATCCTGCAGGTGCTCACCTGAATCAACAGCCGTATCAGCTTTTATACCAACCGGAACCCAGGTCTCATCCACATACATATCGACAAGAGGAGAAGAATGTATTGAAAGCAGCATGTTGAATATCTCCTTAGAAACCAATGACGCACATGCCTTTTTAGTTCCCTCGGTAGTCTTTCCCTGAATTCTGGATACGCCGTAATACCCATACTTGCTCCCATAAAAGTTTTCCATAAGATGCTCTCCATATTCCTCAGATTTATTTTCGTTTGACCCTTCCTGGAAAAGCCAGTATTGGTAAAATCCATGACGGTCTATCCAGCGCAAATAAATACCATCTTCAGAATCATCCTCCACGACTTTTACATATTCCGGTACGTCAGAAGGACTCACATGCTTAATCATCTGGTCAAATATCGTTACAGTAAATGGATACTTCGTAAAATGTACTACGGTACGTGGAGCATCAAACTGCTCACCGATATTCATAGCTCCCCATATGGCAGTTACATCGAAAGAGAAAGATTCACCGGATATGGATACTTTCACATGAATAACCTTTGATTCCACCATCCCTCCACTTCTGTTAATATCGAAACATGCCTGAAGATATGCGGATATGTCAAGTTCTACATAATTAGCGTATTCATCACGATTATCCGAAAAATACGGTCTCTTCACAATCGTAAACGTCCTGTCAAATGTAGTATCGAATACACCTCCGGAACCTCCGCTATCGGAAGATATTACAAAAGTGACATCACTGGAGGTATTCACTGTAATCATATTCGGATTAAAGCAGAATACCACTTCATCCGGATATTTAATGCTGCATCCGTTAATAGTTCCCGTTCTCATTGAAATTAAGATTTATATGTTCCACTTCACTCCCGAACAGAATACCGATACCCTGCGATACCCTTTCTACCATATCCTTCACTTCAGGAGAATAAATATCATCCCTACCGCCATTCCGGAATAGCTGTGTCCCTTCATTGGCTATCTTTCTCGCCACAAGGTAAGCAAAGGAATCAGGCTTCTGTGCCTGGATGCCCTTGTCATCCATCCATTGCCGGATTATCCTCCAGAATCCTGCCGGCACCTTACCCGGTTTTCGTCCGGTCTCCAGCGTCCCGAACGGGCTACGTCCCCACAGAACACCGCCATCCTCCGTAACCTCTACCTTCATGCTGGCTATCGTTCTGCCGGAAGCAACCTGACCGGAGTTCTTCTGGTTTTCGATTACCTTCTGTTTCAATGCTTCAAGTTCTGAAGACACAAGCTCCATCACCTTATCCCTCAGCAGAAGTTCCATACACTATCTCCTTCACTGTTTTTGTAGGGCATATCACGATTCCTCTTATTTCCTTCAAAGGAATCTGGATGACAATCCCCGTCACATTCACGTCCAGCTTATCATAGAACACCGAATACTGAATGTCACCCTGTACAGGCTCAAACATTCCACTTCTGTTCACGTTCAGTATAAACTCCCTGACCAAAGACTTGCATCGTTCTATCACCATGTCATTCTCTTCACCGGAGAAATCATGCTTCGTTTTGTCCATAAAGGCTATCATGCAGTTAGGAAAGTCTTTCATCTGCATAAGCCCCACATTCAGATTTCCGGAAGCCGGAAGCACATACATCACGGCAGGAAGCTGCATCTTGTCAAGCCTTACATTGGCAGCCTGCCAGTTCTCAAACAGATAGGTAACTCCCATCTGTTCCACTATTTTCCTAACCTTCTCTTCTACTGTCATTTCTTCTTTCCCTCCAAGATTTTACGTAACCTGCGTTCATACCTCATCTTCCTGGCATCCATATCCAGGCATTTATACACACGTACCCACGGAACATATTCTACCGCCTCATGGTCCGTTATTCCCATTCTCAGTGCATAATAGTCAAGCAGTCCGAACGGCCCGAAATTCAATGCTTCTGCCCCAGCCTGCTTCTCCTCCGGTGTAGGAGGAACGGACGTGGAAGCAAACAGCTTGTTTATCCGCTTCACTTCCCTGGCCACCCAGAAGCAAAAGCCGATAACCTCAGATGCATCAGTCCTCATCACCTCACGCTCCGACATTCCCAGAAGCACACGACAAGGAACCATTATCGTTTCCTTCTCCGTACTGATTGATTGCAACTGCATAAGCTCACCCATATTCATGTCATTCAAGGTATCAGGTGTCCTGACCCTTCCCACTTTCCACGGTTTACGGAGTTTCTCAAGCTCTCCTTCAATACCGTGTGACAGATTACCAACTACCAACAACTCCTTTACCGTCATATATTCCCAAGTTTTGCTTTCGGCCGCCTTAACACTGGTTTTATCCTGAAAAACATCGCCATAATCAGCATGTCAAGATAGTCAGGAGAGCGGCCAAGTATCTCCTTCATCTTTTCCTTGCTGATAATTCCCTTCTTTCTCGTATCCGCATCTATGTGGTCCTGCTTCAACACCCCAAGCTCTTCAATGATTCGCTCCTTCTGTGCTTCCGTACATACTATACGGAGAAGGCGGTTGTTTATCATATCCGCCAGTTTGAAGGCACATTCCGATTTCAGGTTGTCATACTCAGGATTGATGGGACGTGTTCCTCCATGGAACTCCATGATTCCGTTCAGATAGCTTTCAAGATAGCTGCCAAGCCCGTCAGAGTCCGCTATCATCCGGCTGCGTGGAATGGAACACTCTATCATCATACGCTTCAAGTCTGTCTCGATGGACTTCCCAGTACTGTATTCCTGATCCAGCTTGATATAGCAGACATTCCCTTTCCAGTGTCCGGCTATGAAACGGTCACGTCCCTTCATGGCAAGGTCAGCAGAACCGGAAGAATCCCCGGCAGGCTTGACAAACTCATTCGTGAACAGGTCACAGATAGCCTCGTAATCACAAAGGACTGTCGGGTCATTGTCATACTCCCAGTTCCCGAAATACAGACGTTCCTTCGTCACCCTGTCCTTCGTATTACGAAGGCTCTCAATATAGTCCTCTGTAGCCCAAGGGTTATCCTGAACCAATGCCTGAATGAAAGCATACGGTTCTTCCAGCTTTCCTTCTCTCCACGGCTTGTAGAAGTCACGGTACAGCCAGTTCTTCTTAGGGTTGCAAGTGATAAGTATCTTTCCAGGTACGCCATAGACATCGTTCATGTGTCGGCCGATACGGGTTTTCAGCACGTCAAAGGCAAGGTAATGCACCTCACCAGCTTCCTCTATCCATCCTCCGGTATATTCCTTTGAGCCCAAGCGTTCATACAACGGGTCTTTAACCGGATAATATGTCAGGTCGATATAAACTATTTCGCTACCGTTGTCAAAAGCTATCCCTTCATTGGTTGTCTTGTACGCCCTGAAGCCATGAGACTTTGCCACCTTGTTGAAAGTAACGGTCACGGATTCCCGGCTGTCCTTCAGGTTATTTCGCCCTACAAACCAGCGAGTGCCGGGAAGGTAATAGGCACATTGCATCAGCCATTCACAGCCAAGCCATGACTTTCCACCACCGCCGGCACCGCCATACAGCAGGAACTTCGTCCTGTCATCACGAAGGTAATTGTATGCCAATCTCTGCTTTATATTGACCTTCTGTCCCATATCATTTCAGTTTGTCCGCTTCCGGAGTATAGGGAAGAAAATCGAATCCCTTGAATGGCTTTCCCTGCGTCGTATGGTCCACCTCCTGCTTGTCGGCCAGCCCCAAAGTACGGGCTATGATATTCGCATTGAACGCACCGACACACGCCCCTTCGAACTGCTGGGTCTTGATGGTTTCCTCCACACGCGCGATGACCTCCAAAAAATCTTTATCCCCTTTATTCATGCAGGCAGAACGAAACTCGTTCCACCAGTTTGTAGAAGCGCCCAGATACACGCACAGTCCCATGAGAGAATACGGCCGTGACGTGGGAGTAACCTCCTGCTGTGTGTGCTGCTGGTTCTCTGTTACAATCTCCTTCCCTTTATTCACTCTTACGGGTACAGTTTTCTGTATAGCCTTTCTGGTTGTCCATGGATTCTCATCGCACCACTGGAAATACTCGCACGCCGCATCCCATAGAAGTTCAGGCGTAGCAAAGAGCTTGTCCCTGCCATGCTTGCTTCTTAACATCCAGAACTTATTTCCTTTTGGTGCTGCCATAATCACAATTTTTCAAAAACGGGTAATATTTCCTTATCCAAATCCCATCTTCTGTTGTTAGGAAGAGGAAGGTTAAATTCGTATCTGAGAGCTTCAGCATATACATCGTGCTCAGCTCTTCTTTCGTTCATGACGGATACCTGAAAGGATGATCCGCGCAGTTCCCGTGACTTGTCTACCTCGATACCCTTCTCATATATCCTGAAATCAGAACCGATAAGTTCTTCCGTGAGACGGCATACGTCTGCCGTGGAATGATAATGCTGGAAATACCATTCTCCAAAGCGGAAGTTTGCCGTGAAGTTATCCGCATCCAGAAACAGTGCTTTCGAACGGTAGTCGTGAGTCTCCTTTCTCTCGGAAGCCTTCTGTGCGAACAATAGCGGGATACCTGACCAGAAAATCATACCTCCCGGCTTGCACAGTGCAGAAAGGGAAAGAAGGACGTTCCTTTCATCGTCAAGGGAATTTACGGAGTTCAGGACGCTGTCACATACCACGACATCATACAGGCCATACTCCGACAATGTCCTGCACACGTCCGCACAGTCCTGACGTATCTCCTTCTCGTCTATCACGTCAGCCCCGTCCTTCCGGTGAAAGAACTCTATCGCGTCAATGAGGTATCCATCCTTCTTCAGCCTGGTAGCATAGTCCTTCTGTCCGGCTCCGAAGTCAAGCACATGCATGTCCTTCGTGATGAACGGAAGCACCAGACGCTCGTACAGCGTGGAATGGCTCCTGCTGCTCGGAACACCGTTTTTCTCCCTGAGACGTGCCTTCTGTGCAAAAGACTGTATGTAAGTCTTCCGTTCCAGATGGGAGTATTCAAAGACACCGTATTCCTTCGAAAAATAAGACAGGGCCAGCTCCTCCTTTCCTCCCGGAAGTACATAGACAAGCAGGTCCATACCCATAAGCTTCACCGCCTTGGCGTATACGGTGGATATGATGACCTTACCTTCATGGTTGCATACGGCATTCGCAAACTGGCCATAGCGAAGAATCATCTTCGTTAGGTCCACTACACGTGAGTTGTTTCCACCCTTGGTAATGACGGCTATATCCTTGTTCGGTACCATAAAGAAACCTTCCGTTCCTTCAGGAACAGAAACACGTATGTCCGGCTGTACCTCCGACACCTCGCATTCGGCATAGTTGTGAAGCTGGTTGAAGCGTACCTCATCCGTTGAGTTCACGCCATCCAGCACGAAAGCCGGAACATGAGTATATCCAAGCAGCTTCATGATCTTTGTGCGCTGGTGGCCTGCCATGATTCGTTTGTCAGACCTGCGGATAATTATCGGCTTGATGATGCCAAGCTCCGTTATCGACTTCTTCAGGTTTTCCTGTGCTTCCGGAGTAAGCAGCCTTGGGTTGTACTCTGCCGGATTCAGTGATTCTATGTCAATGTATTCCATCATAAGCCCAACAGATTATTTACGAAACCAATCATCACTCCGTTCTCTTCAAGATACTCGGCAGCACGCTGTTTCAGCCCTTCAAGCTCCACATCGGTTATCGGTATCTTGTACCCTTCAAATGCCAGGTACTTAATATGCGCTCCCGCTTCGTAATTTTCATTCCGAAGCACATTGTGAGTATCTTCCATCCCTCCGGGAAAATCGTCCAAATCAGGGAAGCTGATGCCTTCTATACCCCATTCCATGAGTTTCCGGCAGTCCCATTCAAACAGTCGGGCCATATCCCATTCCCCGTTACTCACATTGTCACGGATGATGATTTCGCGCTCACGCTCTTCTGTCAGGTTCGGAATAAGCACCGTAGGAACCTCCTTGATTCCAAGCTGCACGCACGCATCATAGCGCTGGTTCCCTGCAATAATGACAAGATGTCCCGTTCGGTCTGACAGAATGATCGGACGTGCTTCAAAATAGTCCGGATTTTTCTGTATGGATTCCTTCAACTTCTGGAGCTGCCCTTCCGATATGGTTCTCGGGTTGTCCTCCAGCTTCTTCAATGTTTCTGTACTTCTGTAAATCACTTCCATATATCTCGGTATTTGCGTTACAGAAACAAATTTACCCGATAACCGCCACAAAGCAGTTACCGGGTATTCACAAAGCACTGACAAGGGCTGTCAGTAAGTTATAAACTCCATATCATCCACCATTTTCGCTTCTTTGCGTATTCAAGTTCTCTCTTCAAATCCTTACAAAGGTCTATCTCTTTTCCCCATTGAGTGTGATAAAATGTCGCATCATCCTTAAGCTTGTTTACTTCTTTTTTAAGTTCCTCGTTCTCCTTTTCAAGCTCGTCTATAATATGGTTTTTCAGTTTCAAATCACCCAATAGTCTTTCTGCCCTTTCAAAGTTCCTTCGGCTGTCTTTTATCAGCATCTCCATGTAAGTATCACGGCTGAATAGCCTTCCCGTTTGATGTCTTTTGTGTTTCATACTCATAACTCATACTCCCAAAAACTAAGTTTCCCTTTCACATTTATAATCGGCTTATCAAACAGAACCGCATCTTTCAGCACCCAGTTCCAGCAACCTTTCTCAGCCCAAACGGACGGATGATTCAGTACGCAGTCGGCTATTACCACACTGCCGATGATAGCACCTTCTGGAAGTTCCTTTGATTCTAGTATAGAGCATATCTTTGAATTAATAAAAAGCCTTTTAGGTATGAAATAATCTTTTGTCCTAACCTTACTCGCATGTATCAGTATCTTCTGTCCGATGTACTTCTGAGGACACTTCCAAGTCCTGTTCTCGATGTCTTTGATACCGTGAGCGATTAGGCTTGCCCACGGCTGTTTGATGGATATTGCTTGCATATTTAAAATATTATTTCTTTTTTTACAAAAAATACTATTAAATAATATGGAATCGTTTACAAATGAATTTCTGCTTAAAATAGCAGGTCTTATAATCACTTTATTGGGTATCATAGTCCCAATGTATAAATTTATTTCAGAAAAAAATCTTAAGCAAAGAGATTTGAGATTTAATACGTATCATCTATTAATTAAAGATTTAGTAGAACCGGATAAAGAAACTGGAAAAATTATGCTTGATAGACAGATTGCCACATGTTTTGAATTAAGACATTTCCCAGAATACTTTGAACTCACAAGAAGGATTCTTTGTGACTTATATTCACAATGGGGACAAGATACTAGAAATGAACGAATTTTAAAAGAAATCAAATATACTCTCAAATATATCAAAATATATAACTATACTTTTTTTATTTTCTTAAGAGCCTTTGGATTTGATTTTATATGCAAGCCTATAGTTAACACTTTAATAAAATCATACTACAATTACAACTCATATAATGATGAATTAATGAACTCATTATAGTTTTAACTAATAATTATCATTTACACAAAATGATAGGACATATTTTTTGTCCATCCATAATAGACCTTCAGTTTTCCCATAATTAATTCTTCATAAAACATATCCAATGTGTATTTGAGCGTTTTCCTGATATGTGACCAAATATTGGCTTTTCAGATGTCAATTTCAAAACCTCAGAAACCTTTACGTCCGTTTCATTCCATTTGAAAATCAGAAATCCACCTGATTTAAGGACCCTAAAGCATTCCTTGAAGCCTTTTGAAAGCATATCTCTCCAATCGGAATATAACGCTCCATATTTTATTTGCTGGTAACCAGTCGGCATAGCTTTTTCGCTAAGGGAACCATACATATCAACCATTTTAGATTTCTTTCCCCTGCTATAGACTAAATGAGGTGGGTCAAATACAACCATAGAAAATGTACAATCTTCGTATGGCATGTTAGTAAAATCACATTGAACATCAGGGTTTACTTCAAAAATCCTACCGTCACAAAGAGTTGTCTTTATTTTTCGAATATCTTGGAATAATACCCTATCATCAGATTTGTCGAAATAAAACATCTTGCCACCACAGCAAGCATCCAATATTGGTTTCATATCCTTCTCCTTTCCACCTATCCCAGCAGCCACCACATGACTGCCAGGAACATGTAATATAATTTAGTTTTCATTGATTATTTCTCCTTTTTTCTACAAGTTGCTCAAGTCTCTTTTCACACTCAGCACACTCGGTTTTCTTCCGCTCCAGTTTCTCCCTAAACTTAACCAGTTCCTCGTCCGTGTTCTCATCAAAAAACAGATTGTTTTGATGGTTGTGTTCTATGTATTCATTCATCCTGCGTTCTGCTTTCGTTATCTGGGCTTTGGCCGAAATCAGCTTAGATAGGCAGGAACTCACTTCAAGCGACTCTCCTGAACGCTTGTCGTAGTAGTAAAAAGAAGTGTACACATCATTCCTCGGATGCTGGCATTGCAGTCTGGCCACCCTCCATCTGATTACCCACATCCTTCTTTCGTACACTTCACGAGGAAGGTCGTATGTGTATAGGATGACAGATTGATGACCGTAACCGTAGCAGATGCTGATTTGCACCCAATTCTCGATTTTCAGCTCCTTTTCAGCTTTGGCATAATCCTTAGCCATCTGAAACCAGTCATCCATACTTTCCTGCTTTCCCATATCATTCAAATTTCAATTCAAGTTGTTGCCAACCTGGTTCTCTGTATTTGCGATTTGTCTGCATAAAAGCCTTCCGTAAGGCTTCAGCAATCTTATCACGCATTTCTTTAGATACATGTTTCTTATCAGCCTCACTGTTCATTTGGAGTATCTTGTTAAGGCTTCCGTTTATTGGCTTTTCGTCAAAGAACAAGCTGTATTCAGTAAATATCCGGCTGCAATCCTTTGCAGCTTTCTCTTCTTCCGCATCCTAGTATCGCTCTATTACTGTTTCCTGGGCTGCTCTCAGTATTCTTTGTCCTCGTTCGCTCCTGCAACCATGCCGTTCATTCTCGAACATGACAGATATTGCACGCTTCTTACGGACATTTCCTATTCTAGCCCACCCATAATACACTTTCAGTTCACTCATATCACGCAACCTTTCTTTTTCTTATAATCTCCTTACAGATAGCTTCACAGAGCACACGGGCCATATTCACCTCAACGGCATTACCGATAAACTTCTTCTGGTCTGACTGTGGGCCAATCAGTACATAGTCTTCTGGGAATCCCATTATCTTTTTCAGTTCTGCTATCCGAAGCATACGCATCTTGATGTCAATGATACCATATAAGGCCATAAACTCCTTAATCTTGGCAGTCATCGGACTGTCCACTGATGTGACTTGTATGCCGATACCTCCTTCAACCTCTACCAAATAGGGAGGCATCTTATCCATCCGTGCTATCAATGTAAAACAAGGGTTGTTCACAGAACCTCCGGCACTGGCAAACTGCGGATTCATAAGGTAATGCCATTTACGGTTGGCCGTGATTGTTTGTGACGGCTGTTCTATGCTGCTTCCTACATTCGAGAAAGCTGTATTCATTATCCACGGCTTGCAGCTTTCCATATTGAACTTAGGCACCGTGGTTACTGTACCAACTGGCAGCTCAATAGATGTCGGTTTTCCGGTACCGTATTGGTTGTCTATGAAAACAGAATTTACCAATGCCAACCTATCTTTTGTTGTTACCGTAGGTGCTGGAAGTTCTACAGAATGGTTGTTACCATTCCCGTAATAGGCTGAGACGAAAGCGTGGTGGTCTTTATAGGTGATTGTTCCGGCAGGGCCTTCCACAGATATGTTCTTGCTATCCGGCTGGCCGCTGAATTGCTTGGAGAGGAAGTTTACCTTTGCCAATGCAAGCCGTCCTTGTGTTGCCACAACCGGGCATGGTTCGTCAACGCTTGGTGCCTGGTATTTCCCCGTCCGACTCATAGAGTTATACTTTACAATAAAAGCCTCCTTACCTCCAGCTACGAACTTAATCAGTCCGGCATAGATGCGTTCAAGAGTTTTTTCGGCCAGCGGCTTCTTCCGGCAGAAGATACTTTCCCCTTCATCTGAAAAGTCCAGCACTTCCTTGACCGGCTTCCACTTTTCCAACTTTCCGAACATATCCGACTTCCCATCCTTGCAGTGAGTAGGTTCTGGAAATACAATCGGCAGACCACGCTTGGCGAAGATACCGAAGAACCGCTTGCGAGTGGTGTATGCCCCATAATCGGCAGCGTTAAGAATGCGCCAGTCAAAATCGTATCCATATTTCCTGACGTTACGTTTCCATTTCTCATAGCATCTCCCCTTATCCTTGCTGATAGGTTTCCCATTTTCATCCATATCGCCCCATGACATGAACTCCTCAACGTTCTCTATCTGTATGTAGTCTGGATCAATGGCCTCGATATATCGGAAAAGATGCTCAGCCAGCGTCCTACTGTCGGCGTCCCGTGGCTGGCCGCCCTTGGCTTTACTGAAGTTCGTACATTCAAGGCTGGCCCATAATACAATCAGTGCATCCGGATAAATCTTCTTCATTCGTTCCACATGAGATACCAAAGGGGACAATTCCAGTGTCCTTATGTCCTCAGTGAAATGCAACGCATCCGGGTGGTTGGCCGCATGGCTGGCGATAGCGTTTGCGTCGTGGTTCACACATGCTATTACTTTAGCACACTGTTCATCTGCGTAGCGTGCGTTTTCTACTCCGGTACTGGTTCCCCCGGCACCGCAGAAAAGGTCTATATAGAGTAACTTTATCATATCAGTTCCATTTTTGAGGTTGGTTTTTGGTTATTATTGTCGTCGAGTTTCACCGCCTACATGAACGATGTTAAACATTTCCTTACAGCGGTCTGCAATGTAGATTCCGTACCGTGACGGTATATCATCCAGCTCCAGATTGGTTGTCGCATAAGTGCAATACTCATGACGAAACTCATAGCGAAGCTGTAAAACGGTCTGTATTACGTTCAGTCCCGTCCCAAAGTGCTTTGCATCCGAAGGCTCACGCCCAAGTTCGTCAATACATAGCCCTGTGGCGCATTCTCGCTGCGTGTAGCGAATTATTCCGTCAATTCCTTGTTCCGCATAGCGTAATGAGATTTCAGCCGCTGAGACGAACGCAAAGCCTAAATCCTTCCGTCCGAAAGCAAACGCATATCTGTTTACCAGACTTTCGTACTTCTGCAGCCCTTTCATGAGCGTGGACTTTCCTGTTCCTATCGGTCCACAAAGCATAATGCCTTTGCACGGGTCAAGACTTCCTCCCATGATACGGCCGGCTCTTTCCCATACCCAGCGGTACAGTGCATCCAACTCCCTGCGGTTTCTGGCATCTATCACGAATCCTGGTGATACACTGGTCATGCACTCTACCAGCTTCTGCTTCCAGAATGATTCCGCCTGCCTTGAATCAGAGTTCAACCGCTTTAAGTTTTCCGGCTGTTGTACCAATGTCGCTTGGTTTATTACCTCCACAACTGTTTTCAGATTGTTTTCCATGCTGATATTGTTTTGCTTGTTCGTCCATTATCCAAAGATTTGCCTTGCTGTCCCAACGCTCAATCTTTGCTCCGTTAGTGTTACGCCATCCAAGGCTGTCGAAATGATAGAAAAATGTTTCCGCCTGCCTTTCCCAGTCCGGAAGCTTTTCTTCAAAGTAGGCTTTTACCTGGTACAATGTGGGAGGGATAAATTCTGCCTTTGCCGATTTATGGGGCATAGAACGAAGCGGTTTTTTCAATGGTCGGGAAAAATGGGCGAAAGGTTTTGAAAACCAAAGGGTTTAGGCATGATCGGGAAAATGGGCTGAATATTTCGAAGCGGTTTTTCTCTTTACATGGCTTACATCTGCTTTACGTTTGAGGGGCTTTTCTTCGGATATTCGGGGGATTGCTTTACATCGGGCTTGCAGATGGGGCTAAAACGGCCTGGAAGGGTTTTATTTTCGGCTGTGTGGCCGTTTTATGGCTGGGTTGATGGATTTTGTTATATGATGGTGTGAACGGCTGTGTGGCCGTTTTTTTGTGCCTATTTTTAAAGATGTTGCCTTAAAATTCTTCCAAATAAGTATTATTTGGTATATTTGCAGCATAATAGAAACGAATATGGCAAAAGTGATTCATGTGCATTTGCTGCATAAAATAGACGGGACGAAGCAGAAAGATTGGTATTTCAGCAGTATATCGGCTGTTTATACGGTTCTGACGGCAGATCAGGTGGGGGCAACCAAGAATTACCTGCTTCATGCCGGGCTGTCTGGTAACGGCACAATATGCACGAAAAAGGCTATAATTAAGCAATCTACGCTCATCTCGGGTGGTAGTAAGGGAATGGTTAGAACGATATAATAGCGCCGTTAGAAAGGCTTGTAGGCGTTATTTCTTTGAATGCTGATTGGGGAGCTTATGGCTCCCTTTTTTTATGCCCCTACGGTTGGTTTTATTTGGTTAGGGGTTACTATTGGGGTTACTGTTAGGGGTTACTACTTCTTTAAGTTAGGGGTTACTTTAGGGGTTACTTTTTCAGTTCTCAGAGGGTACGCCCGAAATAGGAAACTATGTTATAAATGAAAGCAAGTGCCGTTTTTCTCTGTTTTCAGAGAGGAAAAACGACACTTGTTTGTGTGATATACCTTATTATAATAAAATAAATCCTTTGATTTACAGTGTATTTACGAGTTTGCTTCAGGTAAATTCCTTCAAAAGTGTGTGCGTGCGTCCTTTTTTAGCCTTTTGTAGGAGGCATGCGTGTACCACTTAGAAGAACTTGCTGATACTTCCGATTACTTCAAAGACATTGATGATGCGTGATTTGTCGAATTCCTGTTCATCGTAGTCATTGGTGTTGATGGGGATGAAGCGCAGCTTGTCCGGATCCGGCGACCTGCGGAGGATTTTAATGGTGCGGATGGTATCCAACACCACTGCATAGATTTCGCCATATTGGATGTCGTTGAGTGTGCATTGGTGCAGGGCAATGATGTCGCCATGGTTTATTTTGGGTTCCATGGAGTGCCCGGTGACATTGCACCAAAGGCTGGTTTTTTCGAATCCCCTTATTACAATGTTGGTGGCAGGTATGTTTACCTGTGAATTAAACACTTCATCAAAGCCCCCGATAAAGTCCACATCGTAGTATGGTGTACCGATGGATGGGTTCATAGATGTGGTAGGCAGAGTCGAAGAATTTGCTTCGTCTATTGTTTTAATGCCGTTCAAATCATCTTTCAACATGCTTCCTGCACCAGTAAGTAACCAATCGGCAGATAATTCCGGATAGGCTAATAGAATTTTTTCAATATTCATTGAGCTCATGCCTTTGCCAGACACCTTTGCTTTCCCAATAAGTCCAACAGAAAGACCGGCATTAACAGTCATTTGATTGTCATTTATGCCCTTTTTCTCCATGAAATATTGAAGTCTTTCTATAAAATTCATATCCTTATATTGATTTTCTTCCATATTTAGTTTGATGTATTGAAATAATTCTATATATTTGCAGCGTGTTTAAGATGTAAACAGCGCGCCAAATATACAAAAAAGGCGTGTGATTAGCGAATTTTAAGGATTAAAGAAAATGAAAGCAAAAGTAATTATAGCTCAAGCAACAGCCGAGACCGCCGAAGCTCTTTACGGACTGGTCAAGAAGATGGTAGATACAACAGCAATCAAGGCTTATCCCAGTGTAGATTATCAGGCAGTTTTCTTTTCAGCTGATAGATACGACTTAGACTTTGTAAAAAGAGTATTGGCGGATAAGTGCTTTTCTTTCAAAATTGAAGATGCAGAATAATACAATAAAATAAGTGAGTTTATGACACAGCAAGAATTTATGGAACGGACGGGGATAACCCCTACAGCAGAGGATTTTGATTACATCCATGCGGTTTATCTGAACACTTCGATGAACAAGGATGAGTTCTGCAAAGATTTCAAGAAACATGGGGACAGCCGGATTATCCGCGATGTTCATGTGCGAGTGCTGAACTATGAAATGAAATGTGAACGTCAAAAGGAAGTTATCGACAACCTGACCGATTTTCTGATTGGCAAGGCACATGCGTATGACGATACCGATTTCCGCAAAGAAGCGGTAGGGCTGGTCGGTGAGATGGAAGTGGTGAAACGGACCATTGAATTGGGGCTTCCGCTTTGGGATGAAGACAGGATGGTTGTCCTTTCGATGATAGAAGAACAAGGCAAATAGATTGCCGGATAACTGGCAGCCCGGAAAGACGGGCAGGGGCGGCAGGCACGGCCGGAGAGTTGGTAAATCGAAATAAGAAAGCGTAGAAAGCCGTCGGGGTTCGATTCCCCGCGCCCCACGATATAAACTTTTAAAATTTAGAGTTATGGCAAAGAATTTCAATCCGAGAACAGCAGAGAGTCTGTTCAAACAGAAGTTGCGCACGATGATAGGCAGTACGGCACATACGCAGAATATTGCCGACCAGGCGATGGAGCTGGCTGGACAATTCATGACGGAGGATGAGATAAGCAACTCGGATGCCTACCGGGTGATAGAGAATGTGAGCTGTGTGTGTGAGGAAGCGATGCAGGTGCTGGTCGAAGAACTGCAGAAAGGGACACGCCTTCATGAAATACTGACGGGTGATTAGGAAATAGCGGAAGCCGTTGAAAACCTTTGAACGAACGATAACGATTAAAAAGTATGACGATATGAGAAAGCAGATTTTGACAGATAACGAGACCAAGACCTTCTTGATGAAGACATTCGGATGCAGCCGTCAGGCTGTGTGGCAAGCACTGAATTTTGTCCGTGACAGCGATCAGGCGCGCCGGATACGCACTCTTGCCCTGAAGCGAGGCGGCAAACTGACTGACGGGAACTTCATCCCGAACTGCGAAACCACCTTCGAGGAGTGCGAGAAGACCATGACCTGCACTTTCGGTCCCCGTGTAAAACTCGTGGTCCACAGAAAGACCAATGATGTGGATGTGTACGTGGACGGAAAACGGACTGAAACCTACCAATGTGAATTTGTATCGGATTTCATGCAGCTGCAGCACGAGACCCAACAGATGGCATCTGCCTTATAAATAGAAATGAAATGGAGTATTATGGAAAGATATTGTGCATATCCTACAATGACCTGACTTACGATGACCGACCGGTGATGGTGAACGGAAAGGCAGACTACAGCAGAAGCCGCACGCTGAAAGGAGTTCATCCTTCCACTCTTTCCGAAGAAGAACTTGCTCCCATCATGTCGATACCCAATTACAAGAAGTTAGCGGCAAAGGAGAAAATCAATGTAGTTCGATCCGGAAGAGGTCTGGGAGGTTACGTTTTGGTAGAAATAGCCACCATGCCCCTACGGTTTCAGGAAAGGATAAAACTAAAATACGGAGATATGAAAGAAGACGTAATAAGAAACTGGCTCGGCAGCCATTACCACATCGATGCGAAAGCCCGGGAATTTTACACCCGGTTCCGTTTTGACAACGGAGATACACTGCCACCGGAACACATCCAAGAATATACGGTAAACGCTTCGGTAATTGAGGCAGTGATGCGTGCCATGGAGGATGCCACGTTTATGCGAAAGGCCATGAAGGCCGGGCCGGTGAACTGGGGCGAACTGGCAGGAGCCATCAGTTACTACCAAGCAGAGTTCGGACATACCTTGCCTGTCAGTTCCAACCGCTTCAAGAAGCGTGTGAATGACTTCAAGGCCAACGGCTATGAAAGCCTTATCAGCCGCAAGTTCATGAACCAGAACCGCCGGAAAGTGACCTATGACATTGAACGCCTGCTGCTGAGCATCGATGCCCAACCGGAGCAGCCCTTCAATACCACCGTGTGGGAACAGTACAATCTATTTGTGCAAGGAGAACTGGAGCTATATGACCCCGAAACCGGCGAGGTGTTGAATCCGGCAGACTTTACCGACAAGGATGGAAATCCGCTGGTATTGAGCCCGGCCACAGTAGCCAACTACCTGAACAACCCCAAGAACAAGGCCCTTCGCGGTAAGCTGCACATGAGCCAATGGGATTTCAACAATGCCTACCGTCCTTATCATCTGCGCAGCATCGGTGAATATTCCTTGAGTAAGGTTTCTCTTGACGACCGCGACCTGCCGCGCCCAATGAAGGATGGCAACCGAGTGAAAGCCTATTATGCCTACGATGTGGTGAGCGGTGCTGTGGTGGGATATGCCTACAACCGGTACAAGACTACCGAGTTATTTTTAGACTGCATGCGAAACATGTTCCAGACCCTGGACCGGAACGGCATGTATATCCCCGCCGAGTTAGAAGTGGAACACCACCTGGTAAGCGACTTTGCCGACGGATTGATGCAAGCCGGTACCGTCTTCCCCCTGATCCGCTGGTGTAACCCCGGGAACTCGCGTGAAAAACGTGCCGAGCACAAGAACCGCGAAAAGAAATACGGTGTGGAGAAACGCACGCAGGTAGGTATCGGCCGATGGTATGCCAAGCTGGAGGCCAACCGCCCGAAGGAAGAAAAGGTGTATGACGAAAAGAACAACACCTACAAGGTGAAGACCTATAGTTATGAAGAATTGGTAGCCGATGATATACGCGCCATTGAGACCTTCAACGCACAGCCTCACCCCAACCAAAAGCGCTATCCGGGCATGAGCCGTTGGGATGTGCTTTGCGCCCATCAGAACCCGAACCTTGCACCTTGGGACAAGGCCGTTCTTTACCGGTTCATCGGACAGCACACCGAAACAACCATCCGGCAGAACACCTACTGCACGGTGATGTACAACCAATACGGACTGCCCAGCCCGGAAATCATCGAAAAGCTGGAGCCGAGGAACTACAAGGTAGATGCCTATTATCTGCCCGATGCCGACGGAACCATCAACGAGGTATATATCTACCAGAACGGACGATATATCGCCACCTGCAAGCCCGTAGCCCGTTACAATGAGAATACAGCCGAGCAGACCGAGTACGACAAGGCAGCCTATACCGAACAGTCCAAGTATGTAGCTCAATTCGACAAGATGATGAAGGACGGCAAGATCAAGCGTGTGGGCATCCTTGCCAAAGAGGAAGCAAAGCTGATAACAGAGGTACAGGCGGAAGCCGTTCCCCTTCCTGCACAAGCCGAGGAAGAAGATTACTCAGCCTATATGGACATCAGTGCCTTCGAGCATGATGCAGTAGCCAAGATATAATTAACGACGTTAGAACGAATTTAAAACAGCATTCAAATGGAAATAACAAATGAAGTAAAGCAACGTATTGTGGCAGCGATAGCCGCCGACCGTGAAAATTATCCCAGTGACAACCGCCATGCCACGGCACTGGGCATAGCCCCCAGCGTTTACAATGCCATCAAGCGGGGCAATTATGAAAAGCAGGTCAGTGATGCCAACTGGGTAGGTATAGCCCGAAGATTAGGCGTGCAACTGCGTACAGAAATACCTTGGCTGGCAGCACAGACCCCGACCTACGTGTTTGTGAGCAAGCAGCTGGAAGTGTGCCAGGGAAGCGGGCTGAGTGCCATCCTGTGCGATATGCCCAATATCGGCAAGACCTTTACAGCGAAAGCTTACGTGAAGCAGCACAAGCACGCCGTATATGTGGACTGCAGCCAGGTGAAGACCAAACTGAAGCTGATACGCTACATTGCCAAGGAATTCGGTGTGACCAGCAACGGACGCTATAGCGACGTGTATGAGGATCTGGTGGCCTACCTGCGCACGATTGATACGCCCCTGGTTATCCTGGATGAAGCCGGGGACCTGCAGTATGAAGCCTTCCTGGAGTTAAAGGCGCTTTGGAACGCTACGGAACGCTGCTGTGCCTGGTATATGATGGGTGCCGACGGATTAAAGGAGAAGATCAACCGCGCCATCGAAGGCAAGAAGGTGGGCTATACCGAAATGTTGAGCCGCTACGGTGACTCCTACAGCAAGGTGACCCCGGACGATGCGCAGGAACGCGAAAAGTTTCTGAAGGCACAGGCTGCCATCGTCGCAAAAATCAATGCCCCGGACGGTGCCGACATTGCCAAGATTGTTCATAGCACCGGAGGCGGCTTGCGGCGCGTATATACCGAAATCGAAAAATTAAGGAGGATGCAGGCATGATAAGCAAGATAGAAATGCAAGCGATGGATGCTGTTATCGGTATCCATCGCGAGATGAGAAAAGCGAATGAGATAGACTGGGAACAGCGCAGATATGAAATTGCCAAAAGCATGCTTCCGGTAGTAAGAAGCAATTCATCAGGTATAATGTCTATAAAACAAGTTGCCAGACTTGCTGTGGACTATGCTGATGCTCTTATTGAAGAATTGAAAGGAGGTAACCGTGAAACTGAAGAGAGCCTACAGTCCCGGTGAGGTGCTGAACATGAAGATTCCCCGGTTCGAGTTTTCCGGGGACTGGCAAACCTCGATAGGCAACCCGGCCAAGAGCGGCGTGTGGATTATTTGGGGAGCCAGCGGAAACGGTAAGAGCAGCTTTGTGATGCAGTTGGCCAAGTACCTGTGTAGCTTCGGACGCGTAATTTATGACAGTTTGGAAGAAAGTACCGGTTTGTCGTTCCAGATGAGCCTGAAACGGCACAAGATGGGTGAAGTGAAAAAGAAGCTGATTATCCTTGACCGGGAACCGATGGAGCAATTGGAGGAACGGTTACGGCGCAGAGGCAGTCCCGGAATCGTGATTATCGACAGCTTCCAATACAGCGGCTTGAACTACAAAACCTACAAGGAGTTCAAGGAACGTCATCCCAAGAAACTGTTTATCTTCATCAGCCATGCCGAGGGGCTTCATCCGGCAGGTAGAAGCGCCCGCAAGGTGGAATATGATGCCGATGTGAAAATCATGGTAAGCTGTTTCAAAGCCTGGTGCAAAAGCCGCTTTATGGAGCGGCCCGGTGAGCCCTACGTGATATGGGAAGAAGGTGCTGCCAAAACATTGAAGGACGATAATATGGAGGATTATTTGAATGATGGAATGGGAGAATAAGCTGTACCAGATACTCCTGAAAGAACAGGAAGCGGAGGCCGTGGTGGACGATTGGGTAGAACGTAACATACAAAGCGACCTCCGTCTGCGCAGGGCCAAGACAAAGGGACACGTAGTGATAGAAACCAGGGATGTGATGTTTGCTCGGAATATTCAGGTATGGCATCCGTCCTGCCAAATAAACATTAAAGATTTGAAGTGATGGAAAAGAAAGAAGAAAAGAAAGTGTGCTGCATCTGCGGCAAAGAGTATGAGGGCTACGGATACAATCCGTTCCCGGTGAAAGAAGAAGGCTGCTGCTGCCAATCGTGCAACTACAGTGTGGTGGTTCCGGAACGGTGGGAACGACACAAGGCTTTTCAACGTGGTGAAGCGACCGGTGCCGGGAAAGTGTACATCAGCGGAGCCATCGCGCACTATGATATGAATGAGCGCAAGGAAGCCTTCAGCCGTGCCGAGGAGAAACTGATGGCACAAGGCTATGATCCTGTAAACCCTTTCAGGAACGGATTGCCGGATGAAGCTCATTGGAGAGCCCACATGCGGGCCGACATTGCCCTGTTGCTGGCTTGTGACTATATCTACATGCTGAAGGACTGGGAACTGAGCAAGGGAGCCAAACTGGAGCTTGACGTAGCCAGTTCGTGTGGCATTAAAGTATTGTTTGAATAACCTTTTAATAGTGAATGTATGGAAGAAAAACAGAAAGTTCAGGTCGTATTTGAATTTGACCGTTCCGAGTATGACGCGTATCTCTTTTTGATGAATCAAAAGAAGACGAAAGAGGTAGAGCAAATATGGAACACCATGAGCGGTGAGCCTGTGGTTGCGGATATTGATTTGTTTGAAGAGGACAGCCAGTCTGTAAAACTTATGATGATAAGTTTGGCAATTCTTTCAGTGGAGAAAAAAGTGAAAGGATGATATGGCACAGGAAGTAACCAATTTCGCCCGGTTCTATGCATTGTTCAACAAACTGCCTTATCAGGGCGATCGGGAGGAATTCAAAAAACAAATCGTGCTGCAGTACACGTGGAACCGGACAGACAGTCTGAAGGAAATGACGGCCAAGGAGTATGAAGTTTGTTGTACTGCTCTGGAGAAACTGAGCGGACAAGACGAATGGCGGCAGAAACTTCGCGAGGAACTGCGACGGAAACGCAGCGTCTGCCTGAAGCTGATGCAACAGTTGGGTATAGACACCACCGACTGGAACCGGGTGAACGAATTCTGCAACAACCCCCGGATAGCCGGCAAGCCCTTTGTTCAGGTTAGTACAGCCGAGCTGGAACAACTGGCCATCAAACTGCGGGCTATCCAACGAAAAGGAGGTTTAACCGATAAATAGAGCAATATGGATAAAAAAGCACATGAAGCGCTTGAGCGCATAAGAAAAGACGTGACCCTTACGACATCCGATATGGAGAACCAGGATGCAGCGGAGTTTTTCAACGAACTGGCCGACTGGGCGTATGCCAATGGGGAGGCCATGCTGATAGACGATGAACCGGAAAAGCAGGATGATTATGAGGATAGATGACCAAGACAAGCTGATAAAAGCGGGGTTCTGTATAATACGAAAGGATGATTATCCAGGCCCGAGGATAAAGATGTGTACCGGCATAAACGGTGGCTGGAAGACATACAAGAAGTTTGAAACCAAAGCAGAAAGAGACAGGACATTCGCTTTGCTGCTGAAGGATGACAAAGTAATAGCTGATTAACAACTAAAATGATTTAAAATGGAAAAGAACAATCAAAGTGTGGACATCAAGTCCCTGAGTAAAGAACAGCGAGCAGCCCTCATGGCCCAGCTGCAGCAAGAAGAGAAAGAAGACCGCATCGCCCGTCGTGAAACTTACGAGGCATTACGCGGTGAGTTTATGCACGAAGTAAAGACCAACGTTCTTGAGATGGTGAATGCCGTGACCGGGTTCCGCGGATGGCTGGAAAAAGAAGCCGATGCCTTTACCAAGGTGATGAAGGAATACGGCCAGGTGAAAAGCGACGAACAGCGCAGCTATACCATTACGGACGGAGACTTCCGTCTGGAAGTGAAAAGCAACAAGGTGAAAGGCTTCGATGAACGAGCCGACATGGCAGCCGACCGTCTGATTGACTATTTGAAGCGCTACATGCAGAACAGCGAGAAAGGTTCTGATGATCCGATGTATCAGATGGCCATGACCCTGCTGGAGCGCAACAAGATGGGCGACCTGGACTACAAGAGCATTTCAAAGCTGTATGAACTGGAAGATAAGTTCGATGAAGAGTATGCAGACATCATGCGCCTGTTCAAGGAAGCTAATGTAGTGCAGCGCAATGCCACCAACTACTACTTCAGCCGCCGCAACCCTGAAAACGGCGTATGGACCCGCATTGAACCCAGTTTCTGCCGTTTGTAGCCGAAACCCGTTAACCCTATAAACAGAAAGCGCCGCAGTTGTTATAATTGCGGCGCTTTTGTTCTTAAAATAGATGGAAATCAGTTATTTTTGTAAGAGAAATAAAATGTATGGGCAAAGGACGGGATAAAGAACTGATCAAGCTGCGTGACGAGGCACTATGCCGTCGTTACTACTATTGGACAGAAATACAGCGGTTGCGGTTCGACGATGCTTTAAAAGTGTTGTCGGAGCGCGAATTCTTTATATCCGAGGAACGTATCATGACCATCATCCGCCGGAAATCACGTGAGGGAACAGACTACAATCTGAAGCCTGTTCCCAAGGTGAAAGCCCCCCGTCTGACTGCCGCCCAGCTGGAACTATTCCCCATAAGATGACGGCATGGCCGATTCATCGTGCAGTGTGAATGAGAACGTCATTTCATAGACCTTGATGTAATGCGGCATGGCATACGAACGGCTTTTCTCGCGTACCAGCGGCGAAGCGTTGTCCGTGCATTGCAGACACTGCAGCGACTTGTATAATTTCTTGGCCAGCTGCTGCCTTTCCCTCACCTTGTCATACGTGCCGGATGCGTAGCTTGTATCGTCGTAACAATCGATGGCCAGCCGGACGGTCAGTGCGGATTCGCTTTTCTGTGCCCCGTATCCGAGGTCGTGCCAGTCGGAGTTTGTATTTCCGATTAATACACAAGGGAAAGTGACCGGGTACTGGTCTTCTTCTGCTCCCATTTCCAATTGTCCGTAGTCCTCGTCGATGAGAGAGAGTTCCGGCATTTCCTGTGCAATCTGTTCCATGATTGCGATAAAAATTTCGTCCATATCGTTATTGGTTTAAAATGTTGGTAATTTCCTGGTCCACCTTTTCCCGGATACGCCGGTTCAATTCTTCGCTTTCGCCCATGAACTGGCGCTGCGGGATGCGGATGTGCAGTTTCTTTTTTTGGGTAAGCGCCATGTTCCTCCAGAACTGTGCCTGCGGATTCAGTTCCTTCGGCTTGGAACGTCGTTTGACGCGTTTCTTTTGCCCTGTGCCGGTTTTTTTTCTTTTTCCCGAAGCCTTGTAGAACTTGGCCCATGCAAAGCGCCTCATGCGGTCTGTGACGGTGACATCGATTTCCCCGCCCCAGTTGTTGATGGGTGCATAGACCACCTCGTTGAATACCCTTACCCGGTAGTCTGCAGGTGTATATCCGACCGATTTGAACAGATGTTTCCTGCCGGAGAGCAGCGTTCCATAATTGCTGGCGGCATCGGAACCTCCCGAGGACAGCCGTTTGGCTTTGGGCCAAGGGTGAAGACCGCCATTGACAAATCCACCCTGCCGGAAGTTATCCTGAAAATGGTCTTTGGCCATTCGTCCTACCATGACTGGCATTTTGCGGCGCATCATACTGTCCATCCTGTCACGTTTCCGCTTTATCATTTCCGTAAAATCTTTTATGTCCATAATCATCAGTAATTCAAGAATAATTTATAACTTTGCAACCGAGGCTTCCAATATGCCTTTTATGCGTTATGAATATACCGGAACAAGTAAAGAACGAGGCCCGTGTACTTATTGAGCAATACGGTGACACCTTCGAATACCTTGGTATTTATGAAGGCCAGGAAGCCTATGTGTTCAAGTTTCCGGGGGACTCCTGTACCGGTTATCCTTTCGTCTATCTGTATGACGGTAAAGACGCAACCGAAATAACCGGTCCGTTATCCCTTGACGTTATCGATTCATGTATCGAAAATATCGAGGAAGGAGACATCGAATAGCTTATTGTCAATTCTCAGGACTCCCCTGCAGTTGTGGGAAGTCGCAGCTCCTATTTCACATAAATATTTTACGTCTTTCCATTCCATTCCTGAACCGGCAGAATTATCGCTTTGGGGTTCGATATACCTTAGTTCACCATCCGCAAACCGTTGCAGGATTGTAGCATGACCTCCTCCACTTTTCCAGCCGATGCACAATTCATACACGCCTTCTTCCTTACATACCTCATTGAAATACTCCATGTACCTTTTAGGGGTCATTTTCAGGTATCCTTTGTGCGCAAGCCAGCTGTTTATACTTATATGTTGCGCCGGAGTACCGTCGGTGTTTTTCCAGACTTCAAAAGCACGTCCATTACTCAGATATTCAAGTTTAGACCCTGCGACATTGCCTTTGGCGGTAATATCCCATCCACGTAATCGTAAAGCGTATGCCGGTGCGCAAGTCTGGCAGTTGATACTGTATGGAGTATCCCGTTTTTTATCGTAATCGCTGTTCTTCCGGTATCTGTTTCCCCTTTTATCGCGGTATATTCCTTTGGAATCCAAAATATACTCTTCCACATGTTTGGGATTTGCATTCTGTTTGTCCGCCTTATCCACATCCATAGGTTTTCCTTTTTTGATTTTAAGAGCCTTTTCCATTTCGAGGTTGTTCCGGGCAATGGCCATTTTTTCCTCCCCGGTAAGGTAGTCCGGCATTTCCGCAATCATCTCGTCAATACGGGCCATAAGTTTATCCACCGCTTTTTGGGCACCCTTGTGGGCTTCTGCCTGATATGGATGATTGTCGGAAAACAGTTTGCCGTCCGTTCCCGGATTGTTATCCAGTCCGGGCTGGGGCTTGTTCTTGTCGTCTTCGTCCGGAAGTGGTGTCGGCTCCTCGTCGGTGGCAGTGAGGTCGCACTTGCAGTTCCACCGGTCGCCCGGTCGGTGGATGTTCCAGAACGTGTCATCAATCGGCCGGATGGTATTCCAGAACGGGCGGTGGTCAGCCCCCGGATGAATGGAGGTGGACGGTAGCCATTTGAGGTTGGGCAGAATATCGCGTTCGCGCAGGAACTGTTGCCAGTCAGCCGCCTGATGCGCCCGGATGACCGCCGTATCATACTCCGTCCGCAGCCAGTGACGAACCTGATGGGAAGCAATGGGCAAGACTTCCTGTACCCATTTGTCGAACGGTTTTAAAATGCCGTTTGAATCCAATAAAAGTCGTGCCATGTCATTCTGCATACGATGTACCTTGAATGCCGAGAATACGGCATTGTTCCGGAGTATGGCATTTCTGAAATCCTCGTCCGGAGTAATGGCCTTGGATTTGCTGAACCCTTCCTTTGCCGCCTTGTCCATCTTTGCCCATATTTCATTGAACAGGTTGATTTCGATTTCGGTTGCCGGATGAAAGTCCCTGCTGTATATGTTCAGCAAGGCACGCCGCAGCACCTCTTCGGAGAAGTCAAACTCCATGGAGATGCTGCCATTATCAGCCGCATACAGTCTGTCGACTACCAGTCTAAAGCTGCCCCGTCTGCCGGGGCTTTCACGAAAAAACCTTTGAGCCAGTTCCGGAAGTTTCTTTTCTGTTTCGGTGTCGGTTCATCATCCCGTCCCTTATTCGCTGGCTCCGGCTCCTTCTTCGGGCTTGGAATCTGGTCGGCTTGTTCAGCCGTCTTTTGTTCCGCCTTCAGCTGCTCGTAATTGGCCGGTTTGTCGATACCGAATTCCTCATAGAGATAGTCGTCGTCGATGGGGATGTTGAAGTTCTTCTTCAGCTGCGTGAGGATGGATATTTTGGTACCGGCATCCGTTTCCTTCGGTTCGGGGAAACAGAACGTACCCCCTTCGGTGTTGATGCCCATGCGCAGCAGAATGTCCGTCATGTCGTAATTCAGCACGTTGAGCACGTACTTCCGGTCGGCCTCCAGTACCTTGTCCTCTACTTTCTTATGAACCGTACCCAAAGCCTGCGTGCCTTTTTCGGACGATTCGGTGGTCAGCGTATTGCCCAGTATCAGTTTGGAAATTTCGTTGTTGCACCGCTCGCAGAGGCGTTCATAGACATCGGCAGACCCTGTTTTGTTTCCGGCTTCCGTGAGTTTGAGTTCCGTGTCCTTGGCATGGAAGAACTGCGCCAGACTTCCGGCATTGGCCGCATCCTCCATGGCCCGCTGGCGTGACTCGTCGTCGTCGGAATCATAGATATATTCCTGGATAGGCATGCCGAATACCTCGGAGAACTGTGCCCAGTCGCCCGTAGTGTTACGTTTGTAGATGACCCAAGGTGCAGCCTTGGCCAACAGCCCCAAATCGGACGGTGAACCCACAAACAGCAGGTCGGTATATTCATTCCAGGAATGGCCGGTAATGTCCGTCTGGTGGCGCAGGATGAGTTCCCTGACCGGATCCACATGCTTGCGTGGTACCAGGTCATAATCCACCCACTCCTGCAGCTTGTAGAACTGGCAGAGCGAGAAGCCCCAGAATTTCGCATCAAGGATGTCACCCACCAGCCGGTTGAACCAGGGCGACTGTATCTGTTCGTTGATTTTATCGTCGGGCTTCCCGTCCACCCGGAATTCCATGTTGGAGCACAGCACGGCATTCTTTCGCTTTTCGAGCACACAGGAAAGGTGGGTATCCATCAGAATGTCCTCGTAGAGGTCATAAAGTTTGTAACGTCGCGAGAAATCGACATTCTCGGCCACCCTTACGGCTGCCATGTAGTCGGAAATGTCCAGCCCGAAGCGTTTGGGCTGTGTGAGCACAATCACATTCGGTCTCTTTTGTCCCGGCAACGTGAAGTTTCCCCCTACGGTGATGATGCCGGCTTTGTTGTTTTTTCTGTTTTTCTTTTTCATGATGCTTGCTTTTTACCAGTGGTTCGTTCGTTTGCGGTTGCTTTGAATGCGGAAATCCGACCTGCCCGCCCTTTGTTCCTCGGGCAGCAGCGGAGCCCCTTCGATTGAAATGTCCTCGTCGGCCACCGCCTTCATCCATTCCACCGCCCGTTCGTAACGATCCTTGCGTACCTGGGAAAGTTTCTGCGGGTTGTGGATGCAGAAGATGTGATAGACCGCCATGTCGATGACCATCATCAGCACGAGCTGGTTACGGTTCTCGCCGGTGGCTGCAAAAATCTTGTTGCAGTCGTAGCGTTTGCCCAGATAACACCGCATTTCGGCAATGGCCCTGTCCTCGCAAACCTCAATGACCGTTTCGTCTTCGCGAACCAGTGCGTCGAGGATGTCTCGGTGGATGCTCGCATCGTAATCGGTAAGTTCAACAAATTTGCTCATAGTCCTATTGTTTTAGAGTTGTCATAATCTTTTCTTATTCCGTTTTCTTACATCCTTCCGTGATCGGAATACGGGCGGTTCAATGCGCCTGATCAGTTCGTCAATGATACGGTTCGCCCCTTCGACCGCATCCGGTCCGTCGGCCGGATAGCGCATGGTCAGGGTGAACAACTTGAATTGATCCTCCAGTTCCTTCATGTGCGGATTGTCCCGTTCAGCCTCGTTGAGGATGAGGTTCCCCTCGCGGTTGAGCGGTTCAAGGTTGGCCTCGATGCGCGTAGCCTTGTCCGTCTTCTTCTCCTCGTCGCCCCGGATGAACAGCGCAATCTTCTGTTCGCGGCGTACTTTTGCCACCAGCGGTTTGAACACCTGTTGGAAGAAAGGGTCCTGCAGCTTGTTGTTCTCCATGTAGCAATAGACATTGGTCTTGCCCCCGACAAATTCAAGCATCCGGACATACCAGTCAATGAACTCCGCATTGAGCGCCTGTGCCAGGAAAGTCTTGATGACGTAAAGCCTGCCACCCAATTTGCCACAGAGCGAAACCGTCTTGAAGGATTTGCCTTTCTTACCCTTGCTTTCGCCCGGTGCCGGGTCGCCATACACCACGAGGAACTTGAATTTGGAGAGTGCCGGAACCTTGCCGTATGCAATGTTTTCGAATACCTCTCCCACGGAAATCGGGTTGTTGAAATATTCTCCCTGTGCCGCCTTTTTGGATATTTTGGACAGTGTGCGGTCGATGTCCTCTTCCGAGTTCTTTTCCGGCCATGTGGAAAAACCGTTTTTGTCGCGGATGTTCACGATGTCCCAGGAGTCGGCCATTTCGCCCGCCCTCACCACGCAGCAGTCCTTGGCGATGATGTTTCCGCAGAAGATGACCAGTGTAGGTTCGGAAATGGACCTTGTGGGATACAGCGCATTTTCCCACCAGTCCCAGCGCTTCTGGATGATGTCCGGGTTCTTGGTATCCTCGTCCGTATCAAAGTCATCGACCAGCAGTACGTCGGGACGTATGGCCTCGTTTCGCGAACCACGCGGAGATTGTCCGGCACCCAGTGCGCGGAAAGAGACCTTCCCTTTGGTGGTGAATTCATCCTCGGTCCATGAGCCCGGCAGTTCCTGTTTGCCGTAGTATGCCATGATGCGTCCGTTGGCTTCGAGATTGGCCCGGTAGGGATCGAGCAGGCGCACCGCATTGTCCTTGCTGTTGGAGGTCAGAATCACATTCTTTTTGCGTCCGGTAAGCGTGAGATTCATGACGATGAACATGGTGACGGTGGATTTGGCCAGCTCACGGCTCCAAGAAAGCACCTCAAACCATTCATCGTGTGCAATGATCCGCCGGATAGCCTTTTTCTGGAAGTCGGCAAATTCATATTTGACATAATTCGGAAAAAAGAACTTGATCCATTCTATGGGATGTTTCTCAAGATATTCCCGGTGTTTTTCCCGTTCGGCTGCCGTCATGTTCCTATCGACCGGTGTAGCCCTTGCGATGTCTTCTTTGTACTTCTCCCAATCGAGGAGAGCGAGTCTGTCAGTCTGTTTCATTGTCTATCCCTTTATAATTTGTCTTTAATGTACGCATCGGCCAGGCGTGTAATTTCCTTTGCCTTTTCGAGGTCGGCCGCCCGTACCCAGTCGATGAGCCCGGTGAGGACACTGATGATGTCGGCAATGCCCACTTCCTGCTCCATGTTGCGTATGGCCGCCGACAGTTTCCCGAGGATGTCAGCCTCCTTGGATGAGGGGAACCGTTCCCCTTCGGGCCGTTCGGCGATGGCCTTGTTTATTTCGGCCACCTGCCGGTAGAGGTTAGCCACCTGTTCCTGCCTTGTGAGCGTAAGCCCCACCTTCTGTTCCTCCCACTTCCCGGCCCGTACCCAGTTGGACACGGACACCCGTGACACGCCCACCCGGTCGGCGATTTCCTGCTGTGTGAGGTTTTCCTTGAGGTACAAAGTTTTTGCCCATTCCTTTTTCTGGGCATTCGTCAAATCTGCCATAAATCGTCCTTTTTAGTTGTAAATCACGTTACAAAATTGCATGAAAAAGCGGGGTTTGTAAAAGCGCGTACGCATGATGACGGGTTACAGCGTTATGATAACGCCAGAAAACGTTATGATGCGGACGCGGTTTCTTGGTGCCATGGGAATGTTCTATTTTCGCACCATCGAAAGGCGGGGAAACCGCTGGTAAAGACATGACGATGAGCAGATTTTTCAATATTACAACGAGTGACGACGGCACCAGTACGATATTCCTGTACGGGGACATCGGAGACTATACGGAGGTGCAAAGCGGGCGCATAGCCCAGGAACTGATGGAAGCCGAACGCGTGAGCCGACGCATCCATGTGCGTATCAACAGCAACGGCGGGGAAGTGTACAGCGGCATTGCGATATTCAACGCCCTGCGCCATAGCCAGGCCGACATCCGCATTTATGTGGATGGCATAGCCGCCAGCATGGCCAGTGTGATAGCCCTTTGCGGCAAGCCCGTAGAAATGAGCAAATATGCCCGTCTGATGCTGCACAGTGTGAGCGGCGGGTGTTACGGCAACAAGCAGGACCTGCAGCGTTGCATGGAAGAGATAGAAAGCCTGGAAGGCAGCTTGAGTGAAATCTATGCCGAGCGGCTGGGCATGAGCAAGGAAGAAGTGAAACAGACCTATTTTGACGGCGAGGACCATTGGCTGACCGCCAAGGAAGCCCTGGACCTTGGTTTCATAGACGACATCTATGATGCAGACCCCGTGCCGGCAGACAGTACACCGGCGCAGATATATACTTTATTCAATAACCGGCTCGTTGAGCCACAAAAAAACAGAGAAGACATGAATCTGGAAGACGTAAAGAAACGCCCGCGCTTCAAGGACTGCGCGAGTGATGCGGATGTGTTCCGCCTGATGGACCAACTGGAGGAAGAGGCAGGCAAGGTACCTATCCTTACGAAAGAGAACACCGACCTGAAGGCCAAGGTGAAGACCTACGAAGACAAGGCTGAAGCCGAAGACCTTGCCGCCCGCAAGCAGCTGCTTGACGCAGCCGAGCAGGACGGTCGCATTGATGCGACTACCCGCCCCATCTACGAAAACCTTTTGGCCAATGACCGCGAGAACGGCGAAAAGGCCCTGGGCCAACTGCCGGTAAAGCGCCGTGTGATGGAAGACCTGCATCTGGAACCGAATGGTGAAGAAAGCCCCTGGAACAGGCGTATGCGAGAAATTAAGGACAAACGTAAAAAGTGATTGAACTATGGCAATAATTGTAAGAAACACGAATTACAGCGGCGAGGTACTGGAACAGTTGCTGACGCTTGCCGCTACGAGCAATGAGATTGTGGAAAAGGGGCTGATCATGGTGATTCCCGGTGTGGAGAAGAAAATCAGCCTGCCGCGCCTGAAGACCGGCAAGATGCTCCAGAAGCGCAAGGAGAACCCCGGCGTGGAGGATTCGAAGGGCAACTTCAACTACGACGAAAAGAGTCTTGACCCGGTGGACTTCATGGCCTTTACGGTGTTTAACCCCCGCACGTTCGAGAACATCTGGCGCAAATGGCAGCCGAAGGGCAACCTGGTATTCTCGGAACTTCCGCCCGAAGCGCAGAACGCCCTGCTTGCCGAGTTGGCCAAGCGGGTACAGTTTGAACTGGGTGACCACTATGTGAACGGTGAATATGGGGATGATGACGACCACTTGTTTAACGGCATCCTGACCCAGATGGCCAAGGATACTGAGGTGATTGTGGTGGACAGCGCAGAATCGACCATGCTGGGCAGACTGAAAGCCATGCGTGCGAAGATTCCCGTGGCCATCCGCAACAACCCGGACCTCCGCATTCTGATGAGCGTGAACGACTTTGACAAGTATGATGACGAGCTGACCCAGCGCGAGTCCAAGAACACGAGCGAAACCGATGTGAATGCCCGTCGCTACAAGGGCATTACCATTGAGACGCTTGCGGCCTGGCCCGATGATCTGATTGTGTGCACCCTCTGTTCGCCCGATGCCGGCGGCAACCTGTTTGCGGCTGTGAACCTGCAGGACGATGAAGACGTGATTCAGATTGACAAGATCTCGAACGCGAGCGAACTGTACTTCTTCAAGATGCTGATGAAGGCTGACACGAACATTGCCTTCGGTGAAGAAGTGGTGGTGCTGGACAAGCGAAGCAACCCCGTGTTCAAGGCGAGCGAGAAGAAGATTTCAGTTGACCCTGCCAGTGTGACCCTTGAGGCAACCGGTGGCAGTGAAGAAGTGACCGTGACCGCCAGCGGAGAATATGAGATAGGCAGTGCCCCTGCCGGCTTCAAGGTGGAAGCGACGGATAAAGGCGTGAAGATTTCGGCCGGTGCAAACAGTGGCAGTCAGAAAACCGGTACACTGACCCTTACGCTCAATGCCGACCGCAGCAAGACGGCCAAGATTACCATTACCCAAAACCAGAAAGAATAAGATGGTATGGCAAAATTGAAGTATCTGGTAATTCACTGTACGGCAACCCCGGAGGGGCGTGAGGTATCATCGGCGGACATCCGGAAGTGGCACACTTCGCCCGTAAGCCAGGGTGGCAGAGGTTGGAAACAGGTGGGCTACACCGACCTGTTCCACCTGCAGGGCGGTGTGGAACGCTTGGTGAACAACAACGAGGATGCGCAGGTGGATCCCTGGGAAGTGACCAACGGAGCCAAGGGGTACAACAGCGTGAGCCGCCACATTGTGTATGCCGGCGGTGTGGCCAAGGACGGCAAGACCCCGAAGGACACCCGCACCGGCTGCCAGAAAAAGGCACTGGAGAAGTATGTGAAGGACTTCCATCGCAGATTCCCGGATGTGCGCATTGTGGGACACAACGAGCTGGCGGCCAAAGCCTGCCCCAGTTTCGATGTACAGAAATGGCTGAAAGAAATAGGTATTAACCAATAATAAAAGAAGCAATCAATGAAACGAATTATGCTGTTTATGATGCTGATGCTGGGAACAGTATCGGCTGTGATGGCCCAAGGGGCCGATGTTCCGGCAACGGACTATGACGCAATGATTGGCACCTTTGCCGGTTTCGTCGGCGGTGTGGTGGTGCTTACTGAAGGGTTGAAAGGTTTGTTCCCCAACATGAAAGGCTGGGTGACGCAGCTGGTGAGCTGGTGTGTGGGCTTGGTGTGCGCGATGCTACTGTGGTGGCTTGATGCCGGATTTGTGAGTGATGTGAGCTGGGACATTGCCTTGCTCTATGGTTTTGGTGCCTCACTTGTAGCCAATGGGGTAGCCGACACGGGACTGGTGCAATGGGTTATCGGACTATTCCGAAAGAAACGCGAGGAAGCAGAATAAAAGGTTGACTGACTAAAAAACGGGTGGTATGGACTTTAGCGAGATCATGAACATTATTCTTAGCGGCGGCCTTGTGGGCACTGCAGCAGCCATCGGTTCCCTGCGTGCTACGGTGAGGAAAGCGAAAGCGGAAGCGATGAAAGCCGAAGCCGACGCAGAGGGTGTGCGTGTGGATAACGCAGAACATGCCACCCGCGTTTTGGTGAGCAATATTGTGGTACCCTTAAAAGAAGAACTGAATGCAACAAGAAAAGACCTGCAGGCCAACAAGCGCGAAATGGCGCGACTGCGCAAGGCCATTGACACTGCCAACAGTTGCCGCCATCATGATGACTGTCCTGTGCTTGGCGGGCTGCGCAAGCAGCAGGAAGAGCACGACGGTGGAGAAGATACAGACGGAATCGGCAAGCACCGACAGCGCGAGCGGAAGCCGACGGGCGGGACTGGTGATGGCGGGTATACCGGCGAGTTCGGTGAAGCTGTCTATACCTGCGGACAGCCTCCGTAAACTTCCTGAAGGTGCCGTGTACCGTGGCAAGAGCGGACAGGCGAATCTGACCGTAGGCAGCGACGACAGCGGGAACATCGTGGCCGAAGCCTCGTGTGACAGTCTGCAGCAGCTGGTGCTATGGTATGAAGAAGAGCTGGCGCGCATCCGTAGCGAAACCAAGAGCGAAATTTCAAATGACGTTCAAACAGTAGAAAAACGCCCTCCGAACCGGATGCGGACGTTTATCACAGGTGTATTGGCCGGCTTATTGGCCGGTGTGTTATTAACCATCAAACTTTATAAACGATGAACAAGAATTTCATGTACGGCATAGGAGCCGTAAAGTATAAGGATTTCACAATCGGGTATATTGAAAAGAACTCGTTTGACCTGGGCGGCAAGAAACCCGAGGCCGCGAAGATCGAGGCCGAACAGGTGCAGGGTGCCCCGGTGCTGGTCATCCCACAGAGTAACGGCGGCATCGCCCCGACGTTCAATGTGATCCAGATGAACTATTCGAACCTGCACAAACTGCTTGGCGGCAGCCTGCATTATAAGAAAGAAGACTCGGAAAAGAAAACTCCGATCGGCTGGACAGCCCCGTCGGAGGTGCTTGTCATGCAGGGACCATGGGAACTCTCCCTCGTGTCCGGACAGAGCGTACTGATTCCCAACGCCACGCTGCTTTCCAATCCTGCAGGCAAGCTGACCCTTACAGAAACCTCCAAGATAGAGGTTACGCTCGAAGTGGCGATGCCGGAGGACGGTTCGCAGCCTTACGGCGTGTTCGATACGGAAGCAATACCGGACGAGTGGGGGCAGTACAAGCTGCCGCCGGCGGAAGCCGCGGCTGCAGCATCGCTCCAAAGTGAGGAGGGCTAACGTATGGCTGACCGTTTGGAACAACTGATAGAGATGGAGTGTGCGGACGCGCTGCTTGACAGCGGCGTGTCCGTACCTCTTAAAAGGTGGAAGCTTCCGTGGCTGAAACGCCCGGTGGAGGTGCGTGTGACGATGAAGCGTCCGAGGCTGCGGGGTCAGATTCTGCTGGCGCGGGAATACCTGAAGACGGGTGTCAAACCCGATTGGCAACCGAAGGACAAGACCGAGGAACTGGCCTTTGTGGCGGAGCATGGTAAGGCTGTGAGCCGCCTGCTGGCCTATACGGTATGCCGGGGATACGTGTCGCGGCACGTGGGCATCGGGGTGACAGCGTGGGTACTGCGGAACTTTGTGGAGTGGCGTTATCTGACGGCCATGTTCCGAACATTCGAGCGTCTGATGGGCACGAAGGATTTTATGCGTATTATCAGCTCGACAGCGCGGGCGAACCCGATGACTCCGAGACTGAGCCAGGCAAGGAAGGGGAGTTAAGAACCCGGTATGAAGGTTCCCATAGCCCTTTCGGCTTCGTGTGGCAGATTGCATCGGCGACCGGCTGGAGCGTGGATTACATCCTTGATGGGGTGAATTACCAGACGCTGATCATGATGCTGAGCGACGCGCCGCGGTATGTGCGGAAAAAGCAAGGCGGCGGAAACGGTGCTCCCAGACCGGAACACAGCGCCGAGGATGAAGCGAACGATATAGTAGGATTTTTTCAAAGCAAACTGGAATGAGCAAACCTGTAGAAGTTGAATTTTTGATGAAGGACAAACTCACGCCCGGCATGAACAAGGCCGAACGTGAGGCGCTGGAACTGCGTAATACCGTCAGGCTGCTGGAGGCTGAACTGGAAAGGCTGCGCCTTGCCGGGGAGACGGCTGCCCCCAATCTGGACCAGAGTGCCAATATCGCGCAGATCCATGCACTGGAGAAGCAGCTTGAGGAATTGCGCGGCAAACTGAAACTGCTGCAGGAGGAATCGGAATCCGTGCAGGTCACCCCTGCAGACATGCCCAATGCACAGCGCCAGTTCAACGGGCTTCACAACAGCATCCAGCAGATGGCCCGTGAAATGCCTTCTTTGGCCATGGGACCGCAGATGTTCTTTCTGGCCATATCCAACAACCTGCCGATTTTTACGGACGAACTGGCCCGTGCCCGTAAGGAATATGATGAGCTGCAGAAGTCAGGCAAGAAAGGCACACCGGTATGGAAACAGGTCCTGTCCTCGCTCTTTTCCTGGCAGACGGCCATGACCACCGGCATCATGCTGCTGGTAATGTACGGTGATGAAATCTGGGATTGGACGAAAAACCTGTTCAGTGCCAAAAAAGGCGTGGATGAATTCAACGTATCAGTCAAGGAAATGACCGAGATAGAGAAGGACGGCCGTGCCCAGATGGTGCGTACCCGCTTCGAACTGAAATCGGTCATCGATGAA